>CANHYS010000272.1 GCA_947464585.1 Planctomycetaceae bacterium
GAACTCTGCTACGCGCCACAGTTCGGCTCGGCGAAGGACGCGGTCAACATGGCGGGGTTCGTGGCCGCGGGGCTCGTGCGCGGCGACCATCCACAGGCCGACATGGCGACAGCCCTCGACGGGCCGCCCAACGACCAGACGATCCTCCTCGACGTGCGGACCCCGAAGGAGTTTGCCGATGGGCACCTGCCGGGGGCGGTGAACATCCCCGTGGACGACCTCCGCGGCCGTCTCGGCGAACTGTCCAAAGATCGACAGATTCTGGCCTACTGCCAGGTGGGCATGCGGGGCTACATCGCCACACGCATTCTCCTTCAGAAGGGATTCGACGTCGCCAACCTCGGCGGCGGCTACAAGACGTTCTTGCTTCTGAGAGCCGCCAGGGGCTCGCGATGACTACCATGTGGCTGGGGTAAGGCGATCGCGAGCGGAGGCTCCTCATGCAATCCTGGCAGTCCCGTGCCGAGTCGGCAGACGCAGTTGTCTCGCGCATTTCCAGCGGCATGAACGTGTTCATCCATGGAGCGGCGGCCACGCCGACGCCGCTGCTCGACGCCCTCGCCCGACGGACCGATCTCGAGGGAGTGAAACTCTGGCACATCCATCTCGAGGGCCCGCTCGCCTTCGCGGCGCCCGAGCAGGCCCATCGCTTCCGGTCGATCTCGCTCTTCACCGGCGCCGGGCTCCGCGAACCGATCGCTGAAGGCAGGGCTGACTTCGTGCCGATCTTTCTGTCCGACATCCCGGGCCTCTTCACCAGCGGCCGCGTGCGACTCGACGCCGCGATCGTCCAGCTTTCTCCTCCGGATCGCCACAGCGTCTGCTCACTCGGGACGAGCGTCGACACGGCACGCGCTGCTGTCGATACCGCGGGGATCGTGCTCGCCGAGATCAACGCCCGCATGCCGAGAACGCACGGCCACACGGCCGTGCCGCTCGACCGGCTGGCGGCCTGGACGACGACCGATCGCGATCTGCCAGGACACGACCCGCTGCCGCCGACCGAGGTCGATCGCCGGATCGGTGAGCACGTCGCCGCACTCGTGGAGGACGGGGCCTGTCTGCAACTCGGGATCGGCGGCATTCCGAATGCGGTGCTCGAACTCCTCCATGGACGGCGTGATCTTGGCATCCATTCCGAGATGTTTTCCGACGGCGTCGTGCGACTGATCGAGTCGGGGGCGGTGACCAACGCGAAGAAGTCGATCCATCCCGGCCGGACGATCACGAGTTTCGTGGTGGGGAGTCGCCGCCTCTATGACTACGTCGACGACAACCCGCTCGTCGAGTTCCATCCCTGCGACCGCACGAACGACACGAATCTGATCCGAAAGATCGAACGGGTTGTCGCGATCAACTCGGGGCTCGAGATCGATCTCACCGGCCAGGTCTGTGCCGACTCGATCGGCCATCGCGTCTATTCCGGCATCGGCGGGCAGATGGACTTCGTGCGTGGCGCGGCGATGAGCCGTGGCGGCAGGCCGATCATCGCGCTCCCCTCGACGGCGGCCGAGGGGAGCGTCTCTAGGATCGTGGCCCAACTGCGGCCGGGCGCGGGCGTGGTGACGACGCGGGGCCACGTCCACTGGGTCGTCACGGAATATGGCGCCGTCGACCTCCATGGCCGATCGCTCACCGAGCGGGGCAAGCTCCTCGCCTCGCTTGCCCATCCTGACCACCGCGAACCGTTGCTGGCGGCGCTCCACGATCTGAGGCGTGCGTGAGACGTGTCCGGCACTGCCACGGGCACCTGTCGGCCTACCGCCAGTTGCGGAACGGCTCGTAGATGCGAATCGAGACCAGCAGTTCGCTGGCGCTGAAGGCAGAGGTGTAGGAGCCAACGGGCTGAACGAGGAAGCCGCCACTCGTCACGGACAGCGGTGTCGCCCCGGGGGTCATCGCGAAGAATCGGTAGCCAGTGTCGAACGTGATCCGGTCGCTGACCTGATACGTGACGCCCGTACCGACCTGCCATGCAAACGTGTTCACGACACTCGAACCCTTCAAGGGAAGCTGCCCGTTGGCTCCTTGCATGGAATACTGATAGCCTCCGACGCCGAACCCGCCACCGCCATACACGCCGAAGCGGTCGGTGAAGAAGTAGTCTCGCCAGAAGTTTGTCATCGCCGACCAACCATTCGTGACGGTCACATCGAGCGGAATGACCGCCCCCGAAGTTGTTCCACTTGCTATCTCAAAAGCAGTCTGGCCTTGCATCGGCCCCCGGGCGCGTCCTTCGACCTCCATGCGGAGCAGGCCCGACGGTCGCGCGATCGCCATACCGATCGCACCGCCGCCGTTGAAAATGGTGTCGTTGACTGAGCCAACGGTCTGAAGCTGAGTGGTTCCCCCGAAGGCGGTGCTGCCGCCCGCGTTGATCGTTGCCAACGACCCACCGACGATGCCAGTGACGTAGCCGCGAATCCACGGCACGTCGCCGTCGTAGTCGACCGGAACGATCGGAATCGCCTCCGCGTCTGGTTGCTGCCGCGTCTCATCCGGCCCGGAGTCTGTGCCCGTGAAGCTGGATAGATCGATCGGCTCGCCCAGTCGGTCCGGCACGGCATCGGCAAACGCCGCGGTGCAGCAGCTGGCAACGAGCATCGCCACGAATATCGACACGAGAGCGCGCAGAGACATACGCATGAGACCCCCCCCCAGTCGGCCCGAGTCGTTCCAGCTTGGGAAGGCGATCGTCGCAAGCGGCCGCATCGCGGCACTGCGACTCCCACAGGCGGCATGATCGACAGATCCCGCACGTTCGAGCCCCGCAGCGTCTGCCGGACCGGTACGCATCGCTCGCGGCAGGTGGCCGAAAAGGGGACAGGCCAGGCGGGTGGTGCCGCCGCCTATGCGATTCCAGACCGCATCATCACTGGCCCCAGAATCGCGTATAGGCGTGGTCTGGGTCGTACATCTCTCGCTGCTTGTCGACGTTGAATCGCCGTCCACCGCGCGGGTCTGCACCTTGTCCGGCGATGTACCGCCAATTCCCCACGTTCGACGCGGGATCGTAATCGATCAGATGGCGGGCGAAGTATGCTTCCCCGATCGACCACGGCCATTCCAACTCGTGGATGCAATAGCTTGCAACAATTTGTCGCATGCGATTTCCCAGGAAGCCCGTGGCGTTGAGCTCGCGCATGCCGGCGTCGACAAAAGGATGACCGAGCCGCGCCGTCGTGAGGGTATGCCACCGCGAACCGTTGGTATCGACGACGTCCGCATCGCCTCTTGCATGGTCGGCGCGAAGCGAGAAGAAATCCCGCCACAGCAGTTCGAACCAGAGCCAGTAGGTGCCTTCATTCGCACCGAATTTCTGCTCGTAGAGGGCAAGGTCGTGGGCGATGCGTCGCGGTGAGATGCATCCCCAGGCAAGCCATGGCGAGAGCTTGCTCGAGTAATCCCACCCAAGCAGTCCATTGCGGGTTTGTTTGTAGGTGTCGGGCAGCCGACGATCACGGTACTGCTTCCAGTGGCAGCGTGCGGATGACTCCCCACCCGTCGCGATCAGCGACACGTCGGGGGGCTGAATGGTTGGGCACACCACGCCGTTGGGCAGGGGTGGAAGACGATCCGGGGCGGCGCAGGGCGGGGTGAATCGCGTGCCCGCTGTCTCGATGCGTTGCCGAAACGGCGTGTAGGTGCGAGGCATCGCCACGGAATCAAACGGGAGGTGCGCATCACTGATCATGCGCATGGGCGACGCGTAGCGATCGTGTGCATCGGCAGGTGGTGCCTCATGCACCAGCAAAAGGTCAGATCCCCGTGCCCGCAAGGATCCCTGCAGATCTGCAAGCGACGCTAGGAGAAACGCCTGTTGATGAAGCCCCCGCGCGATCGCCGGATCGAGTGCAAACACCGGAAGCAACCGCTCATGGGTTGCGGCGGCGGAGGCGAGCAGGGGATTGTCATCGAGACGCAGGTGCCGTCCCAGATGCAGGATCGCGTGGCTCATCCCGCGTGATCCTTTCGTGATCGATCCGAGTGTCACGTGCACGCGACGTGGTGGTGGGATAGGGTGGTTGCGTGCTGGAAGTATAGCTGTCCCTCGACCAGTTTCAGGAGTATTTCGCCGACGCTCAGCAACTCGAAATGCTGGTATTATGAGAATGAGTCGGTGACGGAGGCCGGTCGCGGCCCACGCATGAGGGAGACGGATCGTGAGTGGCTTGAGAACGTGGACGATCGCGGTCGCGATCTTGGTTCTGGCCGTAGTCGGTCGTACGCCCCAGGCGGCCGACCAGAGCGACTCCGCGGAGGCGGCCCCGGCCGCCGCTCCGCGAGGATCGCTGGTCATTATCGGTGGATCGGAGCGGTTTCGAGATCGGGAACTCTGGGACACGATTGTGGAACTCGCCGGCGGAGAAGGGGCGAAGATCGCGATCTTCCCCACGGCCGGCGGCAAGGATCCAAGCAAGTCGTGCTCCCAGGTCATGAAGGCCTTCACCCGCGCGGGCGCCGAGCCGCTGGTGGTTCCCGTGGCATGGGGCGAGGCCGACCGCACCGTCCACGAGGCGGTCGCGGATCCC
>CANHYS010000273.1 GCA_947464585.1 Planctomycetaceae bacterium
AAGGATCCGGTCTACGAGGCGGGGATCTCGAACCTCACGAAGGACCAGTTGACGATCCTGATGCACAAGGCCGATGGCAAGGTGGAGCAGATGCTGCTGGTTCGCGTGCAGCAGGGGGTGCCGGGGGCGGGCCCGGTATCGAAGCCTGCCGGGTCGGAGAAGGCATCGAATGGAGCAGCGCCGTCCGAGCGGGAGAACGATCAGCCGATCAAGGTCAACGCCCCGCCCGAGGACGACCCGAACGAAAACTAGATTCGATGCAATCTAGTCAACTAACAGATCAACTAACCGGAGCGGAGGGCATGGGACTCGAACCCACAACCGGTTACCCGGCACGACATTTCCAGTGTCGCCGCTAGCCATTCGCTTACCCTCCAAACGCAGGTTTTTGAGCTTGGCCCCACCGTTGGCCCCACCGTTTTCGGTTTTGGGCCTGGGTGACGCAGCGGGCAAAACGGCGTCTGAGCGGGCCAGTTTACCTAGCGGGGCAGGGGACCGAAACCCCGCCCAAGGAAACGCCGGGCGGCTAACGCGCCCTGGCTGATCTCCGCCCCCAACGGTTCGACCCCCGACGCCAGCCACCAGGTCGACAGGATCGACAGGACTGGACGCTCCAGGTTATCGGACAGGGCGTCGCCTATAGCCCAGGCTCGCGCCCACAGGCCGATCACGTAAACGGCGGTTATGATTGCGCGCCGCAGTTGTTGAATGCCGCGAAACGTTCAGCACGATAGGTTTCTCCGGAGAATTCGATGAAGGCCTGGGTGCGGGAACTGGCATCACGGAGGTTCCCCAAGGGGGAGTATTCCCAGGGCGGTCAGGACGGCATTCTCACCGAGATCTTCCGCCATGTTCCCACGGCTAACGTACCCCCATTCTGCGTTGAGTTCGGGTTCAACGCTCATTCGCTTGATGGGGGCTCGGGGGCAAACGTCGCTCGCCTCGTGATCAAGGAAGGCTGGCGAGCGCTCCTCCTCGATGGGAGGCACGAGAACACCTCGATCAACCTCCACCGAGAGTTTCTCACCTCAGCGAACATAAAAGAGGTTTTTAAACGGCACTGCGTGCCGTCCGAACCCGACTACGTCTCAATTGACATCGACACGACCGACCTGTGGATCTTCCGGTCGCTCCTTCCTCGCTACCGGGCTGCGGTCTACTCGGTGGAATACAACTCCCACTACCCCCTTGGTGCGGCAATCACCTTCCCTGACGACCCCGCCGAACGCTGGGAGAGAGACCGCGGCTACGGCGCCTCGCTTGAAGCGCTTGCGCTCGTCGCGGTGGAGAACGGGTACTCGCTCGTGGCGGTGGAGCCTTGGCTCGACGCGTTTTTCGTGAGAAATGACCTCATCGACGACGGTTCCTTGACTATCGCCCCCCCGCTTGAGCACTTTCGCGATTGCACTGGATTGGTGAAGAACGTGCCGCTCAAGCGACGGAAGCGGGCAAGTGTTTTCCTCGATTACCGAGTCTGGCGAGACAGCGGGGGAGATCTGAAACTTGCCCGCAGTGCTGCCGCGGCAAATGTCCGCCAGCACCTACTCGCGGGGTGGTGGATGTTCAAGCTTCGCAGCATGCTACTTGAGGTACTCCGGCGAGCTCAGTCGTTGGCTGGACAGCGTCACTGACCTGCCCCCATGAATGGCGCCAGGTTCTAAGTTAGAGGCAGCTTCATACACCTCCAGATTCTCTCTGGAAGCGGTGCCGTTGAAGGGGGGCAGGTCACTTACCCGCGTGCCCCCCTTGTATGTGGCCACTTTTGGTCCCGTGCCTACTATTCCATTCGGCAGCCATCCTCAGGAACACCCCTCCATGCGCCGTGTCCATTCCGACCAAGACAAACTCTTCCAGATAGCCTCCGCGTGCCAAGAAGCTATCCAAGCCCAGCACCAGCGTGAATCCCGCCAAGGCTATGGACTGGACGACTACACCGAGGGCCGGATCGTCGGCACTGCCAGTTTTGCCCGGAAAATCATGCGGCTGATCTCGGGCGGCCAGCTTGACGCCCCCACCCAGCGAGTTCAGCCCCGGAAGCCCATCGGTCGGTGAGCCACTCTGGCTTCATGGCTCAATAAGTCTGCCGGAGGGCGTTCGAATCACGCCCTTGCTCACGACCGCCTCGCTACGAGAACATGGTTCGCGTGCGCACCACTGGGCGGCCTCAGCGAAAGCGTGAGTCGTTTCGTGACAGTCTGGATCAGGGGTGCTCATGACGCGATAGCGTGAATGCTCGTTCAATTCCTGCCCATCCCGTTCATTCGCCTGATTGCGACGGCCCTCGTATGGCCAACGCCAGAAATACGGCCAAGACCGGGATGAGGAGGAGACTCGCGTAGTGTTCCGGCGGGTGGTGGCCTGTCGGACTGGGCTTGGTCACCCAGGCGGCCACCGACATGAGGATCCGTTCGATGAGACCAAGCCCAAGAAACAGGGGAACGAGCGGCCGGTACCAGCATGCCACAGCCAGGATCCCGAGCCCGTAGGCGACCTGCAAAGCCCCCATCCACGCAAACACACCGATGATCGTGTGCCTATTGTGCGTGAGGTCCAGTCCAGCGATGACTCCGGCACCACCATCCGGCAAAAAGGAGTGCACGCAGCCGGTCCCGAACTCCAGCAGGCCGTAGAGCCCGAGGAGCCAGATGCTGGCCAGAGAGCCCCGATAGAGCCGGTTCGTACTGGGTGGAAACAGGCTCATTCGTGCTCTCCATCGATTCGGGGCTCGCCACACCAGTCGCAGCCGTAGGTGGCCTCAAGGTTGGCGGCGGGCTTTCTACGGCGGCGACGGTTCTTCATGATTGGTACGTTACCGTCGAACTGGATGGTGATAGCATTGAGTCGTTGCCCGGCCGTTGCCAGCCCCGGCGAGCCTGAACTGCCTCGCTATCGGTGTCCTGTCAGAGCTTGCGACAGGGACGGGGTTTCCTCTGAGGAGTAATCGATGCCTGCTTTGCTTTTTCTCGCCGTGACACTGGTCAGCTTGGTCGCAGCTCCTGTTTTCGCCGCCGAGCCTGAGATCCCCGCCAAGCCTGAGGGGGCTGACTCCACCACTTACGACGTCCAGCGCATCACCGCAAAGCCCGGGAAGCTTGACCAGATCCATACGTGGCTCCGTGCTCACCAAGACGACGTTCTAGCCAAGCACGGCGCCACGAACATCGCTTATCTGGTCCCCGTCGGTGATAACCCTGCCGGCAAGCTCGTTTGTATCTACAGGTACCCAAGCTTGGAAGACCGCGTGAAATGCAGTCTCGCGTGCCGGGCTGACCCTTCATGGAAGCCTATGGACCCAGAGGGCAAGACCCCAGAAGGCTTGATCGAAAAGGTGGAGAGTGTGGCCTTCCGCCCGCTGCCCTTCTCGCCGAAGTTCGCGCCCACAAAGAGCCCCGAGCCGCGCGTGTTCGAACTCAGGACCTACACCAGCCCGTCGCCCGAGCGGCTCTTCTATCTCCATGAACGCTTCCGGGACCACACCATCAAGCTCTTCGAGAAGCACGGCATAGAAAACCTAATCTACTGGAGCCCGATAGACGTGGACGACTCCGACCGGAAGCTCGTCTATCTTCTGGGACACAAGAGCGTCGAGGCTGCTAAAGAGAGCTTCGCGAACTTCAGGAAAGACTCCGACTGGCTGGCCGCCCGCGATGCATCCGAGAAGAAAGCTGGTGGCTCTCTGACCGAGAAAGAGGGCGGGGTCGTCTCAGAGTTCTTCGTCGCAACGGACTATTCACCACTGAAGTAGGGCCACTCAATGGCCGCCCGTTGTTACCCGCATGCGTACTCTCCCGCCCTACAGCTACGTTCCGGGCCACGAGCATCCGCATCCCGTCACTGATCCCCGCGGGCATCTCTACGGTCAGACACATCCAGCACCCATCCCACCTGAATCACTCGCCCAACGACCCACCGAGCCAACCTCCCGGCGTCAGGCCCTTGCCGCACTCCTCGCCACGAATCCCCATTGGCTCTACGCCCTAGACCTCTTCAACGAGGGCTTTTACTGGGAATCGCACGAAGCCTGGGAAACGTTCTGGCACGCCCTGGGCCGCACGAGTCCCGAAGCCCAGTTCGTGCAGGGGTTGATTCACCTTGCTGCCGCCTGCGTGAAGATCCGGGAAGGCAGACCAGAAGGAGTTCGCAGGCACACACAACGGGCCCGAACGCTCCTAGGCGACTTGGGAGCGGCATCGAGTGGCGGCGCAGGCGCTCACGCTGCCGCTCTTGGCCTCGCCCCGGAAAGCATCTCAAGCGTTATCCGGGAGCTTGAGCACTACCGGCCCGAATGCTGGCACACCTCGAAGACGCCCGTTGTGCGTGTCCTGAGTGCTGACTTGCGGCTGGCGGGGTGAGGGAGATTTGGGCAGTAGGAACGCCGTGCGAGCATCACGGCGAGATCTTCAGCAGAGCCTGTCCGCCTGCAGCTTCAATCCCGGCTCCTGAGCTTCGACAGAAGCCTGAGGATTTCCATGTAGAGCCAGACGAGGGTCACCATGAGGGCGAACGCACCGTACCACTCCAGGTATTTTGG
>CANHYS010000274.1 GCA_947464585.1 Planctomycetaceae bacterium
CATGGTGGGAGGGGAGCGAGCGGCGCCGACGGTTTCGCGAATTGCTCAAGGCTGTCGATGGGGTCGATCCCGGCGACGTGATCATGCCGCCCGAGCAGGCGGCGGCCCGCGGACTCAAGGGCACGATGGCATTCCTGCGGGGCACGATCGCGCCTGAGGGAGCCGTCGTGAAGGCGACGGCGATCGACCGGGCGACGATCGATGCCGAGGGCGTCTATCGCCACACCGGTCCGGCGCGGGTGTTTGTCAGTGAGCGCGCGGCGATGGCCGCGATCAAGCAGGGGACGATCGTCGCGGGCGACGTGCTCGTGCTCGCCGGCATCGGGCCGATGGGCACCGGCATGGAGGAGACCTACCAGGTGACCAGCGCCCTCAAGCAACTGCCCTGTGCGAGCCGCGTGGCCCTGATCACAGACGCGAGGTTTTCTGGCGTTTCAACCGGTGCCTGCGTCGGGCACGTGGGGCCGGAGGCGTTGGCCGGGGGACCAATCGGCAAACTCGTGGATGGCGACACGATCGCGATCGTGATCGACACACGGACGGCCGACGGCAGCATCGACCTCGTGGGGCACGGCGGACGGTCGTTCACTGCCGCCGAGGCTGCGGCAGAACTCACCGCGCGGTCATCGCGGCCGGATCTCGCGCCCAACCCGGACCTGCCAGACGACACGCGTCTCTGGGCGGCGCTCCAGCAGGCCAGCGGCGGCACATGGGCGGGCTGCGTCTACGACACCGTTCGGCTATCAAAGCGATTGTGCCAGTAAACCTGTCGGTGCCGCGAACGAACGCGAGAGAACAAGCCATGCCAATCCACACCATCACACCTGGCTGCCAGTTTGCCAGCGACAACACGGCCCCGATGAGTCCCGGTGCCTGGGAGACGCTCGCCCGTGCCAACCGCGACTGCCAGTCGAGCTACGGAGACGACGCGTGGACGGCCCGGGCCTGCGAGCTGATCCGCGAGATCTTCGAGTGCCCGGCGGAGGTGTTTTTCGTGTTCAACGGCACGGCGGCCAACTCGCTGGCGCTCGCCGCCATGTGCCAGTCGTACCACGCGATTCTTTGCCACGAGGTCGCGCACGTCGAAACCGACGAGTGTGGCGCCCCGGAATTTTTCTCCAACGGGACGAAACTGCTCACGCTGCCCGGTGACGGCGGCAGGCTCACCCCCGCCGGGATCACGCATGCGGTCGAGCGGCGTCGCGACATCCACTATCCCAAGCCCCGCGTCGTGAGCATTACGCAGGCTACCGAACTCTCGACCGTCTATTCGATCGACGAGATCGCCGCGGTCAGCGACGTTTGCCGCCGGAACGGCCTGCGGGTCCACATGGACGGGGCCCGGTTCGCCAACGCCGTGGCGGCGCTCGACGTGCCGCCGCGGAGGATCACCTGGGAGGCGGGCGTGGACGTGCTCTGCCTCGGCGGCACGAAGAACGGCATGGGTGTAGGCGATGCCGTGGTGTTTTTCAACACGAGCCTCGCCGATGAGTTTGCCTACCGCTGCAAGCAGGCCGGCCAACTGGCCTCGAAGATGCGCTATCTCACGGCCCCGTGGGTGGGGCTCCTCGAAGACGGTTCGTGGCTTGCGAACGCCCGCCGTGCCAACGCAGCAGCAGCCCGCCTCGAGCAGGGGCTTCGAGCGATCCCGGGCATCGAGTTGATCGGTCGACGGCAGGCCAACGCCGTCTTCGTCAGGCTGCCCGATGCCCTGGCCGAGTCGCTGCGGGCAAAAGGCTGGAAGTTTTACAACTTCATCGGCGCCGAAGCCTGCCGGTTCATGTGCTCGTGGGCGGTTACCGACGCAGACGTCGATGCCCTGCTCGTCGACGTCCGGCAGGCTGTTTAACAATCGCCTGAAAAGCGGCCGCCGTTCTTTTTCTTCCGAAGATCAGCGGCGCGATGATTCATTGAAAAAACCTAATGAATCGTTGTGAAATATCTGGTTTGCTTTGGTAATGGAGTCCTTTAGAGTTGGACGACAAGAAGGAGTGCACGGCCGATTCTTACACAAGGAGAATCAGATGCTACCCCAATCAACCCAGCCAACTCGTGGCAAAGTCTTGGAAGAGGCTTTCTTCTACCGGGTGGATCGAGAACTGAGCGAAGTGCTGAGCAAACGTGTTCAGCGAGAAGAGAAAATTCGACTGTTTGCAAATGCGACTGGCATTCGGGACCAGAAGCACCTTGAACGACTCGCTGATTCGGGATTCGAATTGTCGACTCTGCACTTTGTTTGGGTTCCACTCATCCTTGTTGCGTGGGCCGATGGCAACGCAGAGAAATTGGAAAAGAAAGCCATCGCTGACATCTTGGCGAGCAAGGGTATCTCTCAGGAGACTATCTCCAGGGTGATTGCTCATGACTGGTTTCGCAAAAAGCCTACCGAAGAGCTGTGGGAGATCTGGGCAGAATTTTCTGCGGCAACCTCGGCCAGTCTCAATCCTTCGGTCTACAACGAGCTGATTGATGAAATTGTCAGGCTCTGTCGTCTGATCGCAGAAGCATCTGGTGGGTTTATGGGATTAGGAAAGATTTCCGCGACCGAGACCCAGGCTATTGATCGCGTCATTCGCACGCTTCAGCAAACCGACGGGGATCGCACGCACGCATCATCCTCAAGTGGTGCGGTTCAAGCCTTTCCATGTGATCACAACGATGTTTTCGGCCCATGCCCTCCACAGGAGCCGACATGATCACAACAGACAGCAATGTGAAGAAGATCGAGGCAATCACGCAGATGTGCCGGGCAGCGATCTCGCAGCAGGTCGAGCGGGGCAAAAAAGCGGGCTTTGGTCTCGACGACTACACCGATGGCCGGATCGTTGGTGGAGCCAGTCTCGCCCGAAAGATTCTCCGCCTCATCGGCAGCACGTATGAGTGCTTCAGATAGCCAGCGTCGGCTTGTGTGGGGAGGTCACGCGTCGGCGTAGCGCACGACAAGCTCCGCCGCCTCGACCGGCGTGCCGGGGCTGACGAGCACCTCGGCCACCTTGCCGTCCCGCTCCGCGTAGACCGTGGTCTCCATCTTCATCGCCTCGAGGCTCAGGAGCTTCTGCCCCTTCGTCACCGTGTCGCCCGGCCGGACGGCTACCGTCACGATCAGGCCCGGCATCGGCGCGCCCACCTCACGGGCATCTCCCACGGTCGCCTTCGGCCGCCGCTGGATCTTCGCCTCCAGGCTCTTGTCGGCGATCGACACGCTCCGCGGCTGGCCGTTCAATTCGAAGAACACCGTCCGCGTGCCGTCGGCATGGGGCTCGCCCACCGTCAGCAGGCGGACCACCAGTGTCTTACCCGGCTCGATGTCGATGGGCAGTTCCTCGCCCGGCTTCGGGCCCTCGAGAAACGCCGGCGTGGGGAGCACGCTCACGTTGCCGTATTTGTTGGCGTGCTGCACGTAGTCTGTGAATACTCGCGGATAGAGGAGCCAGGAGAGCACCTCCTTCGGCGACGCCGTCCGGCCGACGATCTCGGCCACCTTCTTCTCCGCCGCCTTGAAGTCGGCCGGCGGCATCGATTCGCCCGGACGCCCCGTGACAATGTCGCCCTGGCGGACGATCCGCTTCACCACATCCGGCGGGAAGCCGCCCGGCGGCTGGCCCATCCGGCCCGCCAGCAGATCGACCACCGATTCCGGAAACGACATCTCGCGAGAGTCGGAGAGCAGTTCCGACGCCTGCATGCCGTTGGTCACGAGCAACACCGCGAGATCGCCCACCGCCTTGCTCGTGGGCGTCACCTTCACGATGTCGCCCAGTAGCTGATTGACGTCTGCATATGCCCGACAGACCTCTTCCCAGCGATCACCAAGCCCGAGGGCTTTGGCCTGCTCCAGGAGATTCGTGAACTGGCCGCCCGGCATCTCGTGGAGGTAGAGGTCGGCATCGGGTGCCTTCATGCCGCACTCAAAAGCCGTGTAGTGGTCGCGGACCGCAGCCCAGTAATGGGAGAGATGCCGCAGTGGCTCGGGATCGAGTTCGGTATCGAGCGGCGTGTTACGGACCGCCTCCACGATCGCGTTGAGATTCGGCTGGCTTGTCAGACCGGCGAAGCTTGCCATGGCCGCATCGACCACGCTCGCCCCCGCCTGGGCCGCCTCCAGGGCGCTGGCCAGCGAGGCGGCGGAGGTGTCGTGGGTGTGGAAGTGGATCGGGATGCCGATCTCGTCTCGCAGGGCCTTCACGAGTTTGCCCGCGGCGAATGGTTTGCAGAGGCCCGCCATGTCCTTGATGGCGAGCATGTGCGCGCCGCGTTTCTCGAGCTCCTTGGCAAGATTCACGTAGTAGTCGAGCGAATACTTCGTCCGCTTCGGATCGAGCACGTCGCCGGTGTAGCAGATCGCCGCCTCGCAGATCGCGCCACTCTCCAGCACCGCGTCGATCGCCACCTTCATGTTCGGCACCCAGTTGAGCGGGTCGAACACTCGGAACACGTCGATGCCGCTGGCGGCCGATTCCTTCACGAAGGCCTGCACGACATTGTCGGGATAATTCGTGTAGCCGACGGCGTTGCTCGCGCGCA
>CANHYS010000275.1 GCA_947464585.1 Planctomycetaceae bacterium
GCGGCGGATGCGGCGGCGGCGCAGGCGCGGTACGACGCGATTCTCGCCGCGGCCTGGGACGTCGCCGAGAACCATGATGCCACGCATTTCAGCAAGCGGCTGACCGACACCGATCCGGCAATTCGCTACTGGGCCGTGTCCGGCACAGGCTGGGCCGCGAAGCGTGGCGGCGATCCCGCCTCCGCGCTCCACCCGCTGCTCGCCGATCCTGACCCGGCGGTGCGGATCGCCGCGGCGGACTGGCTTGTGCGTTGCCGCACTCCGACGGCCACCGACGCAGCACTGGCCGTTCTCCTGAAGGAAGCGTGTGGCAATGTTTCCGAAATCCGCCTCGCGGCACTCATCGCCATCGATCAACTGGGCGATGCCGCTCGAACACTGTGGCCCGAGGCCGCAGCGATTGAACCAGGAAAGGACGAGGAATACCCACGCCGCCTCGTCGAACGCCTGCGCACGAAACTCGCCAACTGACTCGCCAACGAGGGCAGCGAAAAGATTGACACGACAGGAGGGCCATGTTCCACTTCCTCGCGATCGTTCTCACAGCCGGCCGCGGTGTTATAGGGTTTCGGCTCCTCCAGTAAGGACCGGTTCCATGGCCGTGCATGTCCACCTCTGGCAGTCGTCAGTTCGCATGTCCGCGTTCTGCGGACTCTTCGTCGCCGGCTTGCTGCTGCTCGCCGGCACGGCTGGCGCCCAGCCCGAGCAGGCACCGCCGGCGGCGCTCGCATCAGTCGAGGAACTCGCCAAGCGGGTGCGGCCTTCGGTCGTGGTGGTGATGTTCGAGGGCCGCGAGGGCCGGCAGGAAGGCCTGGGCACGGGCTTTGTCATCGACGCCGACGGGCTGATCGCGACGAACCTGCACGTGGCTGGCGAGGCCCGACCGCTGGCCGTGCAACTGGCGGATGGATCAAGGCATGCGGTGACCGAAGTGACCGCGTCTGACCGCGCGATGGACCTCGCCATCCTGCGGATCAAGCCGCCCGCCGAAGCGCTGGTGCCGCTGCCGCTGGGCGACTCCGACAACCTTCCCGATGGGCTGCCCGTGATCACGGTCGGCAATCCGCACGGGCTCGCGTTCAGCGTGGTGAACGGCGTCGTGTCGGGCGTGCGCGAGGTCGATGACCGCCGCATGATCCAACTGGCGATGCCGATCGAACCGGGCAACAGCGGTGGACCGGTCGTCGATCCTGCCGGTCGCGTGGTCGGCATCGTGACGATCAAGTCGCTCGTCACGCGCAACCTCGGCTTCGCCGTCGGCGTCAACGCCCTCAAGCCGCTGATGGAGAAGCCGAATCCGGTACCGATGTCACGGTGGCTGACGATCGGCACCCTCGATGCCACACAATGGACCACACTGTTCGGCGGCCGCTGGCAGCAGCGTAGCGGGCGAATCGCCGTCACGGAGGCCGGCAGCGGATTCGGCGGGCGGTCACTCTGCCTGTCGCGCCGTGAGGTGCCGGAGCCGCCGTTCGAACTGTCGGTCCACGTGAAGCTCGGTGACGAGTCGGGCGCCGCAGGGCTCGCGTTTCACGCCGACGGCGGTAACCGTCATTACGGCTTCTATCCAACGGCCGGCAAGCTACGGGTCACGCGGTTCGACGGGCCGTCAGTCTTCGAGTGGAAGGTGCTCCGCGAGATGCCATCGCCGCACTACCGCCCGGGCGACTGGAACCAGTTGACCGTGCGGGTGGAAAAAGAAGGGTTCCGCTGCCTGATCAACGGCGAACCGTTCGCCACGGTCGACGACGACAGCCTGCCCCCGGGCCGCGTGGGGCTCGCCAAGTTCCGCGACACCGAGGCCGAGTTCAAGCTGTTTCGCGTCGGTCCGCCGGCGGATGCCTCTCAACCCGACGCCGCGAGTGCCGCGCGGCTCGAGGCGGCCATCGACCGCTTGCCTCCGCTCGCACGACTGACTCCCGCTGGCATCGCACCGCTCGTGGACGACGCCGAGCCGGCCGCGACGGCGGTGCGGGATCGCGCGACGGCGCTCGAGAAACGGGCGGCGGACCTGCGGCTCGTGGCCGCCGATCTGCACACGGCGCGGGTCAGCGGCGAACTGGCCAGGCTGTGTGCGCAGGGCGACGCCTGCGACCTGCTCAGGGCGGCGCTTGTCGTCGCGCAGCTGGACGACGAGGAACTCGACATCGACGCCTACGTGCAGCAGGTCGATCGCATGGCGCAGGAGATCACACAGTCACTGCCGAAGGATGCAGACGAACCGTCCCGCCTCTCCGCGCTCAATAAGTATCTGTTTGCCGACAACGGCTTCCATGGCAGTCGCACCGACTACTATCACCGCGCCAACAGCCATCTCAGCCGCGTGATCGACGACCGCGAGGGGCTGCCGATCACGCTCTCGATCCTCTACATGGAACTCGCGAAACGCCTCGACATGAACATCGTCGGCATCGGCCTGCCGGGGCACTTCGTGGTGAAACACATTCCACGCCAGGGCGACGAGCAGCTCATCGACGTGTTCGAGGGGGCGGTGCCGCTGTCGCGCGAGGATGCGGCGAAGCGGGTCAGGGCGATGGCCGACGAGGAACTCAACGACGATCACCTGCGGGCATTTTCCAAGCCGCAGATCGTGCGTCGCGTGCTGCGCAATCTGCTGGGAGTCGCGCAGAACGCGAAGGACCGCGAGGCGATGCTCCGCTCGCTCGAGGCCCTGGTCGCGATCCAGCCCGACGACACCGCCGACCGCGGCCTGCTGGCCGTCGCGCGGTTTGAAACCGGCCGCCGTGAGGCGGCGATCACCGGGCTCGACTGGTTTCTGGAACAGCAGCCCCCCGGCATCGACCTCGACGTCATCCGCGCGCTGCAGGATCGTTTTCGCAACGGCACGCCCCCGCAGTGAGGTCCTCCATGCGTCTCTCCGTGATTGCCAGCGTGCTCCTTGCCGGTTCGATGGCAGCCCGCGCCGAATGGCCGCAGTTCCGCGGCCCGGATGGCGGGGGGCATTCATCCGCGACCGAGCTGCCGACGCGGTGGGGCGAGACTGACAACGTCGCCTGGAAGGCCGCGGTCGAGGGCCTGGGCTGGTCGTCACCGGTCGTGCATGACGACCGCATCTACGTCACCACGGCCACGCCCATGGCGGCCGAGGAGCAGTCGCTCTGCCTCGTCTGCCTCGACGCGCGGACCGGAGCCGAGCGGTTTCGCAAGGAGCTCTTTCGTCAGTCGGGCGCCGTCCCAATGCACAAGAAAAACAGCCACGCCAGCCCCACGCCAGTGATCGATGGCGGCAACGTGTTCGTGCACTTCGGACCGCACGGCACCGCCTGCGTCGGGCTCGACGGCGGGATCGTCTGGAAGCGCACCCTCGACTACCAGCCCGTCCACGGCAACGGCGGCTCTCCCGCGCTCGCCGGCGACGTGCTCGTGATCTGCTGTGATGGCGGCGACACGCAGTACGTGGTCGGACTCGACCGGAAGTCTGGCGACATCCGCTGGAAGACCGACCGCCAGACGAAACCCAAGAAGGGGTTCTCGTTCGCCACGCCGCTCGTGCTCACGGCCTTCGGCGTCCAGCAGGTGGTCTGCCCCGGAAGCGATGCGGTGTTTTCCTACGATCCACAGACCGGCCAGGAGATCTGGCGGGTTGATTACCCCGACGGCTACTCCGTGACGCCGCGGCCCGTGTTCGGGGCCGGGCTCGTGTTCGTGTCATCCGGGTACGACAAGCCCGTGCTCTACGCCATCGATCCCACGGGCAAGGGCAACGTCACCGACACCCATGTGAAGTGGCGGATGGACCGGGGCGCACCATTGACGCCTTCGGTGCTGGTCGTCGGCGACGAACTCTACTGCGTCGCCGACAACGGCGTTGCCTGTTGCGTCGATGCCCGAACCGGGAAAGAACGCTGGCGGGAACGGCTCGGCGGCAACTTCTCGGCTTCGCCCCTGCATGCCGGCGGCCTGGTCTATTTTCAGAACGAAGCAGGCGAGGCGATCGTCGTGAAGGCGGGCACCACGTTCGAGGAAGTGGCCCGCAACCAGCTCGGGAGCGGGGAGCGGACATTCGCCTCCTACGCGGTCGACGGGAAGTCGTTCCTGATCCGCTCGGAGACGGCGGTGTATCGCATCGGCAAGGAGTGATGGGAGGCTGATGATGCTCGGTCGACGCACCAGAAGAGACATCCTCGTCGGTGGATTGGCAGCAACATTGGGTTCGACCGCGCTGCGGGCTGCCGCCGCTGCAACGCTCGAGGCACCCAGAGTCATCAGCTGGAAGCCGGCGTTCTATCACGGCTGGCCGACGATCGCCCGCCGGTCCACCGGCGAACTGATGCTTGTGTTTTCCGGAGGCAGGGAGTCGCACGTCTGCCCGTTCGGACGGGTCGAGTTGATGCGGTCGCAGGATGACGGCGCCACCTGGCGCTGGCCACAGGTGCTCTCCGACGGCCCGATCGATGACCGCGACGCCGGCGTCGTCGAAACACCCAAGGGATCGATTTTGGTGACGACGTTCACGTCGCTGGCCTACGAGAAGGAGTTCGAGAAGGCCCGA
>CANHYS010000276.1 GCA_947464585.1 Planctomycetaceae bacterium
CGGCCCTTCCCAAGGCGTCGGCGGCCTCGATCGCCGCCGCCACGCTGTCGACATCCACCGGAAAAGGCATGTTGTGAATGGTCTCGCCCGGCTCCGTCGCGCGGGCGGCGATGCGTCGCACGGCCGCGGCGACTGATTCGGCTCCCTCGGCACCGACACCCAACTCATCGAGCGTGACCGGCAACCCCACCCGCACGAAGAATGCCGCCACGTGCCTCGCTTCTGCCAGGGTCGCCTCACGTACGGCCGTATCCGTCGCGGCATGTGCCTCCAAGAGAAGATGCACGAGCGTGCCGAACGCCACTTTTTCACCATGCAGTGCATGATGCGTGGCAGCGATCGCCGTGAGGCCGTTGTGTACCGCGTGCGCTGCAGCCAGTCCGGCCGACTCGAAGCCCAGCCCGGAAAGCAGCGTGGCCGCCTCCGCCACGCGTTCGAGGCTCGCGCCTGCGCGACCTGCGCGACATTCATCGAGAGCAGCCTCTCCATCCGCGAGCACGGTATCGCGGCAGAGCCGGGCGAGGTCGACCGCGGCGAGTGTGGCCCTGCCGCCCCGCATGTTGGGCCGTCCGGCCGCCGCGGCTGCGCGGCCCTCGTACCACGTGCTCATGGCATCACCGATGCCTGCCGCGAGAAGACGCGGCGGACTCTCGGCGATCACCTGTGTATCAACGAGGACGAGATCGGGCGACCGCCGGTGGATCTCGTAGACTTCCACGCTGCCACGCTGCGGTCCGGTGTCGGCATAGATGACGGAGAGGGCGCTGGTGGGCGCATCGGTTGAGCAGATGGTCGGACACGACACGAACGGCAGGCGGAGCGCCGCGGCCGCCGACCGGGCGGCATCGAGCACCTTGCCTCCGCCGGCGGCCACGATCGTCCTGGCACCGAGGCTCCGCGCCTCCTCCACGATCGCCGCGATCTCGCGTCGGCTCGACTCACCGCCAAAGAGCCGCACGCGATGGCCGATGCCGACCTCGTCGAGAGCAGCTGCCCACGTGGGCGCAAGCCGGGCGATGGGCGTGGCTCCGGCGACAATCAGCGCCGGTCCCTCGAGGCCGACGGCGACCATCTCGGCTCCGAGCCGTCGCATCGCGCCGGCGCCCTGCACATACCGCAGCGGCGAACAAAAGACAGACAGCAACGTGCTATCGCCCATAAAACTCGTCTGAGGTCATCCGCGGAACGCGGGGCACCGTGTTCGGAGCACCCGACATGGAACGCCCCCTATCGGTCTGCCCCATGCCTGGCCGCGGGCTGGACGGCGCACCAACCGCCGGCGCACCAACCGCCGGCGCACCGGGCGGCGTTGGCCCGCGATATGGTCCGATCCCCGGTCGCGGCACGGAGGGCATCTGACCCATCGGCCGGCCGGCGTTGAGATCGGCGGGAACGCCACCGGCACCATAGCCGGGCCTCGCACCAGGCGCGCCGGCCCGCACGCCACCAGCGATGATCCCAGGACGTGCCCCAAGCTGTTGACGATCTTGGCCAGCGCCGAGGGATTGCGGGCTCCGTGCGTTGGGAGTCTGTCCGGGAGACATTCCGGGCAGCACCCTGGCACGGCTGCTGAGTTCGCCACCGCCCGCATCCCGCGGACTCATCGGTCCCTGACCCGCGGATGGAGCCTGACGGCCGCCGGATGGACCCTGACGGCCCGCGGCCGAGGGCATGAGCGGCGACCGCGATCCGGTGCTGGGCAGCGGCGCTCCCGCGGACACACCCGCGGCCGATCGCGGCGTCACCGAAGGGATCGTAGACGACATGGCTGGAGCGCGGGTGCCCGGGAGCGGCTCGCGATCACGCTGCGAAGGTCGCGGTGGCATGTCGGTGCCGGCTGCCGTGCCGCCCGCAACTTCCGGCCTCTCGCCGTTGCCAGGCACGAGGATCAACCCGTCCTCGTCGGCGGGAGCAGACAGTCCACCGCGGTTGGCCGCGGCCGCATCCGGTGGCACAGGTCGTCCCGTCACGGGATCGGTGGCCACCCGCGGTTTGCCGGTGACTGGATCGGTGCCCGAATTCATGACAGCATCGGTGCGGGCCCGTCGCATGCGGCCGCGGGCGATCTCCGCCTCGCTGGCATCGACTTTGCCGTCGCGGTCGATGTCCCACTTCCGCATCAGTTCCTGACGCGAAGCCGACGGAGCCTGAGCCGCAGCCGGCGGCGATAGCATCGCGTGACCCACGCACCAGGCGATCACCAGCCCGCAGGCATGGCACCCTGGCACCGCATGCTTCCCAAGGCCTGCTTGCCGACGGCTCGAAATCATCGATGGAATCTCCTGCAAGGGATCACACCGCCTCCTGCGGCAATCCAATTGTACGGCACCGCTGCCAAAACGTCCCACGGCGGCATGCGCGTCACGTGGCCGTCGCCACCGCCGCCCCGTTTGCCGCCATCAGCACGGCCATGCGTGCGGCCGCGGCTGCTGCATCACCACCCGCCTGTTCCACTTCGCGGGCAGCCACATGGCAGTGCACGGCATGGCCGTCAACCACGGTCGCCGGGGGATCCGCCTGGCGACAGACCTGCTCCGCCAGCGGACAGCGGGGATGAAACCGGCAGCCCGCAGGGGGTCGGGCCGGACTGGGCACGTCGCCGGTGAGCACGATCCGCCGCCGACGACGGTCAGGCTCGACACTCGGCACGGCGGAGAAGAGCGCGAGCGTGTAGGGATGGAGCGGCTCGGCGTAGAGCCTCGTGGCGGGCGCCTGTTCGACGATCCGTCCGAGGTACATCACGGCCACGTCGTCAGACACATATTCCACGACCGACAGATCGTGCGAGATGAAAAGGTAGGTGAGTCCCAACTGCTCCCGCAGCTCCACGAGCAGGTTCACCACCTGTGCCTGAATCGAGACATCGAGTGCCGAGATCGGCTCGTCGAGTACGAGGAAGTCGGGCTCGATCACGATCGCGCGGGCGATGGCGATCCGCTGCCGCTGGCCGCCGGAAAACTCGTGCGGGTAGCGGTCGAGGGCCGCCGCGGTGAGCCCGGTGCGGGCCAGCGCGCGAGTCATCCGTTCGAGCCGCTCGGCCGCCGAACCGAGCCGGTGGATGATGAGGCCTTCTTCGAGGATCGCGCGGACTTTCATCCTGGGATTCAGCGACCCGTACGGATCCTGGAAGACGATCTGCATCCGCCGGCGCAGCCCGCGCATCTCGGCGCCGCCGGCAGCCAACACGTCGCGACCGTCGAACCGCACACTACCGCCCGTGGGCTCGACCAGCCGCAGGAGACTGCGGCCGACCGTGGTCTTGCCACAGCCGCTCTCGCCAACGAGCCCGAGCGTGCGGCCCTTCTCGATTGAGAAGCTCACGCCGTCGACGGCGCGGACGGCCCCGACCGCGCGGCGCAGCAGCCCCTTCCGCACGGGAAAGTGGGTTTGAAGACCAGTGACATCGATGAGCGGCTGCGTCATACGCTTTGCTCCCGTGGTTCATCGAGCCGCCGGGGCTCTCCGAGCGCGTCGGCGAAGGAGCAGCGGACGAAGTGGCCTGTCGCCACCTCGCGCAGTTCAGGCATCGCGCCGGCGCACTCCGGCAGCCGTGCAAAGGCACACCGCGGATGAAAGCGGCAGCCCGCTGGAAAATGCTGCGGCGCCGGCACCATGCCAGGGATCGTTCGCAGCCGCCCGGCCGCGTGTCCGGCTTTCTTCCCGGCTCGGCTGCCTCGCTCCGGCCGCGCGGCGAGCAGGCCGATCGTGTAGGGGTGTCGTGGCTTCGCGAAGAGCGCGGCAGCCGGTGCCTGCTCGACGATCCGGCCGGCATACATCACGGCCACGTCGTCGCAGGTCTCTGCCACCACCCCGAGGTCGTGCGTGATCAGGAGGATCGCCGTGCCGAGCCGCTGCCGCAGGTCGGCGAGCAGGTCGAGGATCTGCGCCTGGATCGTGACGTCGAGCGCGGTGGTCGGCTCGTCGGCGATGATGAGGTCGGGCTCGCAGGCCAGCGCCATGGCGATCACCACCCGCTGCCGCATGCCGCCAGAAAGCTGGTGGGGATACTCGTCGAGCCGCCGCTTGGGATCAGCCATCCGCACCAGTTCGAGCATTTCAAGTGCCCGCCCCCTGGCCTCGGCCCGTGACACGTCGCGATGGAGGAGCACCGCCTCGGCGATCTGGTCGCCGATCGTGAACACCGGGTTCAGGCTCGTCATCGGCTCCTGGAAGATCATGCCGATCCGGCCACCGCGAACCTCCCGCAGCCGCGGCTCGGGCAGGGTCACCAGGTTCAGCACACCGCCACTGGCATCTCGCAGCAGGATCTCCCCCGCCTCGATCACGCCCGGCGCCGCCACGAGCCTGAGGATCGACATCGCCGTGACGCTCTTCCCGCATCCGCTCTCACCCACGAGCCCGAGCGTCTTGCCCCGCTCGATCGACAACGACACCCCATCCACCGCCGGCACGCGTCCGGCGGGCGTATGAAAGGCGGTGACGAGATTGTTGATCTCAAGCAGTGGCATGAGTGGTATGGGTGCTAAAGGCC
>CANHYS010000277.1 GCA_947464585.1 Planctomycetaceae bacterium
CGAGGCTTCACGGCAGAACCGCAGCAGTTTCTCCTGCGTGAGAAACGGGTGAAGTTCCACCTGCAGGACAGCCGGTCTGAGCCGCGCCACCGCAAGCAGGTCGCGGATCAGGGCGACGCTCGAGTTACACAGGCCGATCCGTCGGACGAGGCCGGCCGACACGAGGTCTTCCATCGCCCGCCAGGTGCCGGCCAGCGGCACGGCGATCGGCTCCATGCGGGGCGCGTTGGCAGCCGGATCATGGGTCCATTCCGGCGGGTAACGAGTCTCGAAGGGCACGTACTTGAGCGCGATCGGAAAGTGCACGAGATAGAGATCGAGATGGTCGAGCCCGAGATCCCGGAGCGACCGTTCGACCGCCGGCCTGACATACTGCGGCTCGTGGTACGTGTTCCAGAGTTTCGACGTGACCCAGAGGTCATCCCGGCGGCAGAGCCCCTTATCCAGCGCGGCGCGGATGCCCTGCCCCGCCTCGACCTCGTTGCCGTAGTCGCAGGCCGAATCGATGTGCCGATAGCCGACGCGGATCGCCTCCTCCACGATCGCAGGAGCGTCGGGACGGGCGATCTTCCACAGGCCAAGCCCCAGGGCAGGAGGCGTATTTTCGACGGGAATTTGTGCTTTTGGCATCGGCATGACGCACCATCTGGGGTTGTTTCAGGGGCAATTTCCGGGATTGTAGCCTGCTGGAGCGACGTTGCTTTCCGTCTGATCGTCGCCTAGAGTGAGAGGGTCGGTTTGAGACGATGCTATGTCGCGCGTGGGCCGAAAGGCCGTTGCAGCCGCTTCTTTATCCTCGCCCTTACCCTCTGGCGGGCTGCCACTTTCTGGCCCTTTCGACGTGACCCCGAAAGCATCTTTGGGTCATCGGTAGGAGTGTTTTTGTAATGGGTAAGAAACTTTATGTCGGTAACCTTGCGTACAGCGTGACGAGCGAGTCGCTGGAACAGATGTTCCTCGAATTCGGCACCGTCGTCAGCGCGCAGGTCATCCAGGATCGCGACACGGGTCGCAGCAAGGGCTTCGGCTTCGTGGAGATGCAGGCTGACGACGCTGCCCAGCGGGCGATCAGCGGCATGCACGAGAAGGAGTTTGATGGTCGGGCCCTGACCGTCAACGAGGCCAAGCCGCGCGAGAGCAGCGGCGGCGGTCGTGGCGGGTATGGCGGCGGCGGCGGCGGTCGTCGCTACTAAGCCCTCCTGACGGAAAGCAATCCAGGGCCGGAGAGTGCCGTAAGGCGCTCTCCGGCTTTTTTATTTCCTGTGAACGTCACGTCTCTCGTCAGGCATGCGGCACGCGGTAGTGCAGGCAGACCCACTCGCCGTCCTGCGAACGATCCGGCTGCCCGAGCCGCGGGTCGAAGACCTTGCGAACACGCTGCTCGCGGTCGGCCAGAATGCCACCCAGGATGATGTGTTTTTCTGTTCTCGCGATGAGAGCATCGGCCAGGTCGACGATGGTGTCGGCAAACAGATTCGCGAGCACGATGGTCCATCGGCCCGGCACGTCGGTGAGCGGCGTGGTGTCGAACGGCACGTTCAAGCCATTGCGGGTGGCCTCAGAACGCGCACCCTCGACCGCGAATGGATCGTGATCGATGCCGTAGGCATCGGCCCCGAGATGGGCCGCTGCCAAGCTGAGAATGCCGGAGCCACAGCCGACGTCGAGCACGCGACTACGGGGCGTCGGATCACACTCAAGGTCGAGGAGTGAGACGAGCCGTTCGAGGACCAGGCGTGTGGTCGCATGCTGGCCCGTCCCGAACCCCTGCCCCGGCTCGAGAATCAGCGATCCAGGCACCTGCTCCCAGGGCGGAGCGACGACGAGTCGGCCCACGCGGAAGACGGGAAAATTGATCCGCCACCCTGTCGACCAGTCCTCGTCGGGCACGGTTTCCCAGCGGGCCTCGACGGCGGGAGACAGACACGCCTCGGCTGCCGCGCGCACATCCGCATCCGGTGACTCGAACCACGCCCGCAGGCGAACGGTGAGGCTGGGCGGCTCCGGCGGACCGTCGTCCCAGAGCTGACGCGTGGGCGGCTCAACGCCACGATCGCCCTCCTCGGCGACCCCGACAGCGCCCAGGCTGAACATCGTGGAAGAGACGTCGTCGAGGCATCCTCGATCCAAACCGTCGACGACGAGTGCAAGCCAGTGAGCCATTCACGAAGGATAGCCCGACCAATCGAAGTCCCTCAACCCCTGCTACGACAGAATGCCGTTGATGACGTGGCCGTGCACGTCGGTGAGGCGACGGTCGATGCCGTTGTGCCGCCAGGTGAGCTTCGTGTGCTCGACGCCGAGGAGCCGCATCACGGTCGCGTGCACGTCGTGCACCGTCGTGGGGCGGTCGCGGTCAAGCGGCTTGTAGCCCCACTGGTCGCTCTCGCCGTGGACGATGCCGCCCTTGATGCCGCCTCCGCAGAGCCAGTTGGTGAACACGAACGGATTGTGGTCGCGTCCCTTGCCCCCCTGCGAGCTCGGCATCCGGCCAAACTCCGTTGTCCAGAGCACGAGCGTGTCTTCGAGCAGGCCACGCTGGTCGAGATCCTTGATGAGTGCGGCCGCGCCGCGGGCCATGCCGGTGGCCAACGGGCCATGGTCGCGTTCAACGTCCTCGTGTGAATCCCAGTTGCGGCGAGGGAAGCCGTTGTCGTTGCCGCTCCAGACCTGCACGAACCGCACGCCCCGTTCGAGCAGCCGGCGGGCGGCCAGACAGCGGAGCCCGAAGTGGTGCGTCTCCTCCTCGGCGTTGATCTGGCTGGGCCAGCTCGTCCGCGCCCGGTCGAGGCCGTAGAGCTTGAGCACGTGCTCCGGCTCGCTGGCGAGATCGAGCGCCTCAGGTGCGGCCAGCTGCATCTTCGCGGCAAGTTCGTAGCTCTGGATCCGGGCCTCCAGGCGGCTGTCGCCCGCGTGGCTCTCCAGATGGTGGCGATTGAGCCGGCCGATCAGATCGCGGGCTGCGGCGTCTGACGAGCCGTTCACAAACGTGGCGGCCTTGTGCGGCCGGAGGTCGGCCAGTGGCTCGTCGGCCGCGGGCTGCACGACCGTGCCGCTGTATTGCGACGGAAGAAAGCCGGCATCCCAGTTCTTCACGCCATTGGAGCCGTAGCCTCGGTGGTCGGGGAGCACGACGAACGTCGGCAGATTGTCGTTCATCGAGCCGAGCGCGTAGCTCACCCAGCAGCCGGCGCCGGGGAACCCGGGCAGCACGAAGCCGGTCGTCTGCAGGAGCGTGGCCGCGGAGTGCACACCGGAGGTGCTCACCATGTTGTGGATGAACGCCATCTGGTCGACCACGTCGCCGAGCGCCATCACGGGCGTGGAAAGCAGCTTGCCGCTCTGGCCATAGGGCTTGAAGTCCCAGATCGGCTTGAGCCAGGGGCCCAGGCCGTTCTGAAACGCCTCCACCGGTTCGCCAAAGTCGCTCGGCTTGCCGTGGTGCTTGACGAGGTCGGGCTTGTAGTCCCAGAGATCGATGTGGCTGGCAGCCCCCGCCATAAAGAGCTGAACCACCCGCTTCACTTTGGGCGGGTAGATGCAGGCCGGGTGCAGGCCGACGCCAGCCTCAGCGGTGCCGGCAGCCACCGCATCGCGGTCACCAGCCAACATCGCCGCCAATGCCAGCGAGCCAAACCCGCAGCCCGAGCGGGCCAGCAGTTCGCGGCGGGTCAGGGCACTCGAGGTCGAGCCGCGCGACGAAGCGTGGTAGGGCGAGGTGTTTTTCATACGGTCCCTCAATCCACGAAGGAGAATTCGTTCAGGTTCAGAATCGCACGGCAGACGTTGGCAAGGCCATGGGTCTTCGCGACCTCGACGAGTGCGGCAGCCTCCTCGGCATCGGGATCGCGGCCCATCGCCAGCTCAAAGGCCCGTTTCACCTGCGCTGCAGGATCGTCGCCAGCCTCCCGCACGACGCGGTCGGCGAACTGCCGGGCCTGCACCACCATGAAGCCGTTGTTCAAGAGCGCCAGCGCCTGCAACGCCGAGATGCTTTCATTCCGCTTCTCGACCCGCATCGAAGGATCGGCGCAGTCGAGGCAGGTCATGAAGGGCTGCGTCTGGCTGCGGACGATAAACCGGTAGACGCCCCGCCGCCAGGTTTTCTTGTCGTCAGGGTCGGCGAGGTCGTAGCGGTAGTGCGGCGAGTGCTGCGGATGCTCGACCTTGAAATCCTGCCAGCCCGGACCGCCCATCGTGAGATCGAGCGTGCCGGCCGCGGCGAGCACGGCATCGCGGACACCCTCCGCCTCGAGTTTCCGGCGGTTCTGCCGCCAGAGATACTGGTTGTCGACGTCGATCGAGGCACAGTCTTCCCGGGCCGTGCTCGCCTGCCGGTAGGCGGCGGTCGTGACGATCAGACGGTGGAGGCTCTTGAGCGATCCGCCGCCGTCGCGGAACTCCGCCGCCAGCCAGTCGAGCAGGTCGGGGTGCGTCGGCGCGGCCCCCATGCGTCCGAAGTCGCTCGCCGTCGCGA
>CANHYS010000278.1 GCA_947464585.1 Planctomycetaceae bacterium
CGACGTCTTCGGGGTGGTTCGAGAATTCGTAGTCGCCGATCAGGGCGCCGTAGGGCTCGCCGCCCGGGGAGCCAAACTCGGCCTCGTAGATCTTCTTGAAGATCTGGCTCTGATCGAACTCGACGGCCTTGTCGAGATCCTTGAACAGTTCCCGCTTGGAGATGTTCATGACGCGGATCTTGAGCTGGGCACCGGTCTCGGAATTCATCACGAGGTGATGCATGCCCCGCCACGAGCCTTCCAGCTTCTGGAAGTCGGCGTTGTGCATGATCGCGGCCAATTGCTGCGACATCGTCGCGTCGATCGAGGCGATCGCCCGATTGATCGTCTTGGTGATGCTCTTGTCGAATGTCACCGTTCCCTTGAGCGACTCCTGAACGAGGGAGCGGATGAGCTCATCGCGACGCGGCTTCTCCACGGCGCGGGGCATCATGCTGGTGATCTGGTCCAGCAGGCTTCCCGCTGCTGCGGCCGATGCCGCCTCTGGCTGCTTCGCGGATTCTCCGGCGGTGCTCATGGCTGTTCTCCGTCTTGGGCAACTCGGGCATCAGCGCCCGGCGGCAATGGTGAAAAGGATGTGAGTCGATTCGATAGATGACAGGGACAACGCAGACGGCAGAACGATTACTTGCCCTCGGGCTCGACGCCCAACTCTCCTGCAAGCTTCTTGACCTGTTCGGCATCCTGAAGCAGTTTTTCCAGTTCGCCCTCGAGGCCGTCGGCACGATCCACGGCGCTGAGCAGTTCCCGCAGACGGTTGCGGGTGTCGAGGAGTTTCCGCAGGGGCTCGACCTGTTCGACGATCTTCGCCGGCTCGAAGTCCTCGATCGAGGAGAACTTCAGCTTGACGGCCATCTCGCTCCCGTCGCCGGCGAGAGTGTTTTCGACCTTCATCTCGACACCCGGGGTCATTCGCTTCATGACCTCGTCGAAGGAATCGCGGTCGATCGCAACGAACTTACGATCCTTGAGCGGCTTGAGGGGCTCGGTCGGGTTGCCCGAGAAGTCGCCCATGACGCCGACGACGAAGGGCAGTTCCTTGACGACGGTCGCACCTTCGGTCTCGACGTCGTACGTGATGTGCACCCGCGGCTTCCGCACGCGAGACAACTTGCCGTGAACCGACTCTGGCATGATTTGGCTCCTTCGACCCGCTCTCTTGGTTGATCACACAATGTGACGCGGAGAGGGTATCCTCCCGCACCCAAAATTGCAAAGCGGCCCCCTGCAAAGCGGCCCCCCAGCAAAGCGGTCCCCCCTGAATGCGAGCAGGGATCAGTCGCCGCTGCCACCGCCACCATCGCCATACCCGCCACCATCGCCATCCATGCCGGCGGCCCGGAACAGCAGTGACAGGGCGGCCTCGTCGCGAAGCAACTCGCGGTAATAGGCCTCTCGCGGCAGTCGCCCCAGCCGCACAACATTGCGAATCTGGGCCCCGATGAGGCTGTGCGGGTCGTGCCGCTCGAAGAAGTCGGCAATCGATTCCAACTGACTGAAGGCCTCCGCCCGGCCGGTGGGTGCACCGGGCCTTCCTCCACCGCTCTCCCCATCACCCCCCGCGTCATCGGTGGCGGGGGCGTCGCCGCTGTCGGTGGCAGGCTGCTCGGGGGCTGGAATCGCCGCCGGGGCGAAGGTCCGGATGGCCGCATCGCATTCCTCGAAGAGGTCGCGGATCGGGCCGGCCGGCAGCACGGCAGCGCCGCCGGAGGCACTCGACACCGCGGTCGACAGCAGCTCCCATTGCTCCGCAGCCTGACAGAGTTCGAGATAGACCTCCTTGAGGTGCGGCACCGGAGTGGTGGCGACGGCCTGTTCGAACTGGGCAGGCGACACCGCGCCGCGTTCGACGGCTAGTTTCAGCTTTTCCTCGCTCTCTTCGTGCACGAGGTCGCGGCTGCTCCGCCAATGGCAGATCGCATACTGCTCGTCTGAGCGGCTCTGCGTGAGCGGGATGTGGAGGATGGCGGGCATGAGAAGTCCCTCCGACTCCATGCCAACAAGCCGCTGCAGCGGCAGGGTCCGCTCTTCGACGACGGCCTCGTCGTCCGCCGGCCCGTCTTCCGGATCGGGAATCGGAAACAGATCGCTCCAGGACGACTCCACCATCACCCTCGTCATGGCGAAGCCGGCAGCCAGCCCGACGAAGCCGTCGGTCCGCGCGAGCGCCTCGATGGTCATCGCCGCGATATCGAGGTCGCGTGAGCGGTTCCTGAGGATGTCGAGCCCGCGGTCCCGCACCTCGACCCAGACGCCGCGGGCCGCGGGCCAGCCCCCCTCGGAGTTGTCGCCGTCGTCGGCACGTCGCTCGATCCGTCGCGCCTCCTCGCGAAGATCGCGCAAAGCAGATCGCGCCGCCCTGCCCTCCTCGGAGATCTGGAGGTTCTCACCGGCGGGAAAATCCCCGCTGATCGGATAACTGAAGAGATCGGGATCGATGTCGGCGGAGAGTGGCATGGCAGAGGCTCCTGAGCGGCCGCAAAGTCTACTCACACTCTACAGTGTGAAACGATGCCACGGTGAACGGACCTGCCTCTGCGGCCCCTGCTTCTGTCGCACGACCCGCGGCCGGGCGGTCGGGTTTTGCCGGTCATGCCGTCGATGCGGCCTGGGGCCATGTTCCCGCCTCAGCTATAGCCGCCGCGTTCCAGGGCGATCCGCAGATCGGCGAGCGTGCGGGTCTGCAGGCGGCTGGCCCAGGCTGTGCTGATGCCGACCCGCCGGGCCGCCTCGGTGAGCGTGCGGCCCTCGAAAAACGTTCCCCGCACCAGGGCCCCTTCCTTCTCGGGCAGGGCTGAGACAAGGTTGCGCAGGAACATCACCAATTCCAGGTGGAGGGCGGCCTCGGCCGCATCGGTCTCCCTCCCCGTCACCGTCGCGTGATCCAGATCGTTTCGCGTCGGACGTCGAGTGGTCGGCTGCTCGACGGTGCCGGCGGTCGTCGCTTTGGCAGCCGCGGGCGCCGACCCGGCGGCTCCTCCCTGTGCCGCCGGCGGGGCTGCCGCTGCATCCGTGTCGGTCGGCTTCCGCTCGTACTGGCGGCCCTCAAATGCGGCGCGGTCGAACCAGGTCATCTTTCCCAGCCCGTCGAGCATCGCCCCCCGGATGCGATGCCAGGCGTAGGTTGTGAACTTCCGGCCTCGCGTGGCATCGAACGCGGCGATCGCCTCCAGCAGGCCGATCTGTCCATAGGCCACGAGGTCGTCCAGTTCGACGGCGCGAGGCAGCCGCTGATGCGTCTTCCAGGCGATGGCCCGCACGAGCCCCTGGTGCAGCATGAACATCTCGTCCCGCTGCCTCGCCGATGACACCGTGGTCATCGCGACAGTCTCCACCAGACGATCGCCACCATCGCGACGACCATCACTGCGGCAGCTCCGAACAGCAGTCGCGACATGCGGCCCGCCCATGCCTCTGCCCGCAGGCTCTCGTCGGTCCAGTCGAGTTCACCTTGCAACTGGACGACCCGATCGAGCATTCCCTGGCCAAACGCCCGCCGGCCGGCATCGCCCGAGATCGACGCCACATAGCAGCCAGCCAACAGCGGCAGAACGCCGCGGCGACCGTCGTTGCCGCCGTGCAGGTCGGGGGAGAACGCCTGCTGGAGTACCCGGGCGATCTGCGTGCTGACATACAGCCGCATGCGGCCGAGCATGGCCAGCAGGTGACGATTGGCGGGCTGCTGCGCGATTCGCCGCGGGTCGAGCAGCAGCTCCGCCAGCCGGTCGTTCAGCGAGCCCGTTGCATTGAAGGCAAGGGCGTGCAGGTGTTCAGCTGTCGGTGACAGGCCCAGAGGAAACGGCTGCCCACACGCGGCGGCCCGCTTGCCGGCATCGAGGCGGGGCAGCAGATCGTCGATCGCGGGGTCGTCCTGCAGGACGCCGGCCACCAGGGTGACAGGCGCACGCACCCCGAGCACACGGGTGATGGTCGCCAGATCCTCGCCAACCGCCTCCCCCAGCCGCGCGGCATCGGCTTCGGCAGGGCTGTTGACCTGCAGCGTCAGCAACACCACGACGCCATTGATCGACGCCAACGGGACGCGGGCCTGCCTCAGTTGGTCGCAGGCGAATTCCAGTCGGCCGGCGGCCTCACGTCGCTCCTTCGCCGATCGCGAGGGCGGGCTCGATCGGGACGTGCGTCGGGCGTCCACGGCGACCGCCCCCGACTCGAGCCCCGCCGCGGCGAGATCGGCGACCGCCTCCGGAGTGGCACCAGCCTGCGGACCGCTCGAGGTTTGGTCTCCGTCGGCCAGCGCCGATCGGATCGATGCAGCGGTGACCGCCGTCTGGCCCGCCCCCGAGAAACAGACGAAGATGGCTTCGCGCGAGGCGAAGACGTGGAGCGGTCCCCCGCCCGCCGGCGACTGCTGCACCAGCAGCGGCGCCGACGACTCGGTGAGCAGCGCTCGCTCCAACTCGCCGCCATCGCTGCCGAGCACGAGAAACAGCGGCGAGTCGGCCAAGGAAATCTGC
>CANHYS010000279.1 GCA_947464585.1 Planctomycetaceae bacterium
CGAACAGCTGCCGGTCACGACGTGGAGTAGCCACGGCGGCCGCTCCTCCGGGCTGCGCGGCCGGCGGGTGGCGAGCAACGCGGGCCGGCTGGCGAGGATTTCGGTCTCCACAAAGAGGTTGGCAAAAGCCGGGTGCGATTCGTCCTGTGCCTGCGGGGCGAGCGCCACCTCGGCGTAGGTCGTGACCTCGATCGATCGTCGGCGTTCGGAGCGGTTGGTGAGGGAGAGGCGGCGGAGCTCCACGTCGTCCTCGGGTGAGACGCTGATGAGCGTGTGCGCCTCGATCTCCTCGTCGACGCGACGGAACTCCGCCCGGGACTGCATGAAGACCGCCTCGCCGCGGCGGCTCCCGCGGGTCGTCGGCTGCCAGGTGTTGGACCAGACGGCGCCGCTATCGAGATCCCGCAGGTAGCAGAACTGCCCCCAGGCGTCGCGAGTCGCGTCTTCCCGCCACCGGGTGACGGCGAGACCGCGCCAGCGGCTCCAGCCGCCTCCGGCGGCGGAGATGGCGACATGGTAGCGGCCGTTGGAGAGGAGGTGCACCTCGGGCGTCGGGCTGTCGAAGTCGGTCACCACGCGGATCGCACCGGTCTGTCCGTTCGGGATGCCTCGGGCCGCAGTTGCCTCGCCGGTGTGGGGAAAGACCGTGACCGTGAGTTTTGGGATCCGCTCCTGAAGGAGAAGGGACGCCGACTTCATCGCCGGATCGGCCATGAACCGCCTCTGCATCGGGCGGTCGAGGAGCACGGCGGCGAAGGCCAGCAGGCTCATGCCCTGGTGGTGAGCCATGAATTGCCGCACGGGCACGCCGCCCGCGAACCCCGCGGTGCCGGAGTGAGCGCCATCGGCTTCGGCCGCGTCGGCCCGCGACTTGCCCGTGCTGACGGGCACGCGGCGGGAAGGGGTGTAGTCGATCGCCTCGATGAAGCCGCACGTGCCCATGCCCCCATCCGCGGCGATTCGTTGCAGGTTGCCGCAGGCGGCGTGCGGCGAGACGAGGAGCGCCAGGGCGCTGGCGTAGGGAGCGATCACGATGTCGTCGGCAAGCCCCCGCTTCAGTCCCAGGCCAGGCACGCCGAAGGCGCGGTACTGGTAGTTCATCTGCACGTCGCGGGCGTTGTATCCCGACTCCGAGATGCCCCAGGGCACGCCACGCCCGCGGGCGTAGCCGATTTGACGGTGGACCGCCGCCCGGCAGGACTCGTCGAGGAGCGTGCCAGCCCAGGAGGGCATCACGAGCATCGGCATGAGGTATTCAAACATCGAGCCGCTCCAGGAGAGCAGCGTGGGCGCACCGTCCTCAGTCGTCAGCAGCCGCCCCAACGCGAACCAGTGATCCTGGTCGAGCTGGCGGCGGGCAACGAGCACGTAACTGCCGAGGCGGGCCTCCGACGCAAGCAGATCGTAGTAGCCGGCGTCGATGCGATGCTCGGTGGCGTTGTAGCCGATGGCGAACAGCCGCCGCGACGCATCGTAGAGAAAACGAAAGTCGATGTCGGCAAGGCACCGTGAGGCGGCCGCAAGCCGGCCGAGCTCCTCACGCCGCTCGGTGGCGTGACACGCGGCGTCTTCGAGCGACGCATGGAGCAGTCCCAGCCAGCGTGAGCAGGCCGGGGCATCGGGTGAATGGTTCGTGTCGTTCGCCCGTGCCACTTCCTCGATGAGCGGCAGCACCGTTTCTGGGAGGCTGGCGATCTCGCGCAGCGTGGGGATGTCATCGAGGCTGTCGAGCGCCTGCCGGAGCCGGGCCGCTCGGGGGTTCGACTGCGTGGCGACCCGTTGCCAGAAATGCTCTGGCGGCGGGGGCAGTGTCGTCCATGGCGCCAGATAGTGCAGGTCGGCGAGGTGGTCGACGGCGGAGCGGATCAGTGCCTCGGTCCACCAGCGGCATTCGGCGTCGGTATGGGTGTCGGCGACGCGGGCCGCGGTCCCTGCCGCGATCAGGCGGGCCAGCACGGCGGCGGCGCGGGTGACCGTGACGGGCTCCCGCAGGATACCGTCGGGAAGATCGAACCAGCATGCCGCGGCATCGGGATGCCGACGGCGGCCGGCAGCCGCGCCGTCGTGAGATTCGGCGAGCACACGCAGCGTGTCCTCGAGGCCGGTAAAAAGCCGTTGCGATAGCACGGCCGCATCCCGGAATTCCTCGAGGCCGCCGGCGAGCACGAGGAGGCTGCCAACAAAGTTGCCACTGTCGACCGTGGAGACGTACTGGGGCGGCAGCGGCGCGAGCGTGTGGACGTCGTACCAGTTAAAGAGGTGACCACGGTGCCGTTCCAGACTGCCGAGCGTGTCGAACGTGTGGCCAACGCGGCCGACGAGCCGCGCGACGGAGCACCATCCGAAGTCGCAGGCGGCCAGATCGGAGAGCAATGCCATCGCGATGTTCGTGGGGCTGGTGCGGGCGGCGACCACCACCTCACCGTTCATCTGCACGTTGTCTGGCGGAAGCCCATGGGTATGGGGCGTCACGTATTCCTCGAAGTAGCGCCAGGTGCGTCGTCCGGCGGTGGCCAGGAATCTCTGCTCAGGAATGGAGAGCCGGACGGCCGGCGGCGGCAGCGACTGACTGATCCACCAGGCGACGAGCGGCGAGAGCAACCATGCCGCCAGCCAGGGTGACGCGGCCGCGATCATGTCGGGCCGACCGGCCGCGATGAGAAGTGCGCCGGTGAGCACGGCCGTCAGCGGGCTCACGATCATCGCGCGGAAGAATCCGGGAAGATCTTCCGCCGACATGCGATCGGTATCGGCCGCGGTTTGCCATTCCAGCAGGTGGCGACGCGTGATGAACATCCGCACGAGCGTGCGGGTGATGGCATCGACGGCGAGGCTCGCCTCGTAGGGCAGCATGCCGAGCTGGAGCACTCCCTGCATCAGTGGCCGCGTGGCCGACCGCACCGCTTCCAGCAGATGCTTGGAGAGCGGCACGTCGTGGGGCTTGCGCAGAAAGTCGAGCAGGCAGGAAAGCAGGGGTGGCAGCAGCGTGGCCAGGACGACCAGTCCCGCAGCGGCCGTGGCGAGCCGCCATGAGCCCGACAGCCAGCCGCCGATGAGCAGGCCGACCATCGCCGCGGGCACCAGGCTGCGCCGCAGGTTATCGATGATTTTCCATGCGGAGAGCCAGGACAACGGGTTCTTCACCGCCGCCATGCCATAATTCGGGACCCGCGGCAGCAGCCACCAGAGGATCTGCCAGTCGCCGCGAATCCAGCGGTGTCGTCGCCGCGCGTCGGCGAGATAGCTCGATGGATGCTCCTCGTGCAGCACCACGTCGCTCTCCAACCCTGATCGGCAGTGGCATCCCTCGAGCAGGTCGTGGCTCAGGATCGTGTTTTCGGGAAAGACGCCGCAGCAGTGTTCGAAGGCAGCGACGTCGTAGATACCCTTGCCGATGAAGGAGCCCTCGTCGAAGAGGTCTTGGTAGAGGTTCGAGACGACACGCGTGTAGGGATCGATACCTGGGGTGCCAGAGGTGAGGCGGCTGAATCGCGACCGCTGCGTGCTCGGCAGACTCACCGCGACTCGCGGCTGGATGATGCCGTGTCCGACCGCAATGCGGGGGAGTGTGGCATGGGGCACGGGACGGTTGAGGATGTGCGCCATCGCCCCTACCATCTCGCGGGCCGCGTCGCGGGGCAGGTCGGTGTCGGCGTCGAGCGTGATCACGAACCGTACCTGGGTGAGGAAGTCTGTCTGGCCGGCCACGTTGGAGAAATGGCCAGTCGCACCGCCGACATCCGCGCCGCGGATGACGGCATTCAAGTCGGCGAGCTTCCCTCGCTTGCGTTCACGCCCCATCCAGACACCTTCGCCGGCGTTCCATGTGCGGCTGCGGTGCAGCAGCAGGAAGTGATCGTGGCGATCTGCCGCATACCGACGATTGAGTGCTTCGATCCCTGCAGCCACCTGCCTGAGCAGCGCTTCGTCGATGGGCAGCGATTCCGCCGCGGCATCGGGGAGGTCGGAAAGCAGGGCGAAATGCAGGTGCGGATCGCGGTTGGCGAGGTAGCGGACTTCCAACCCCTCGAGCAGGCGATCGACCGTGATCGCATCGGTAAGCAGCGCGGGCACGGCGACGAGTGTGCGGTATTCCGGTGGGATGCCGTCCTTGAGATCGAGCCGGGGCAGGGGGTGTGGCCGAACAACGAGTGTCGCCGCCCAGGTGACCAGCCCCACGGCCAGATGCAGGGCCACCAGCAACACTGGCACGGAGATGAGCACCCAACGGCCCGCGGGTCCGGCTTCCTCCAGAAAAAGAATCACACCGGCTGCGGTCAGCACAGCGATCGCCGCCAGCAGCAGGCCGAGTGTGCTGTGCTGCGCCACCGCGATGCACGACCGCCATGGAGCGAACCAGGCGGCCACCCCCACGAAACGACAGCCAAGCTCGTGCACCAGGCGGTCGCGGCCCGCGTCGACCAGCCAGTAGCCGACGTGTGATTCGCGGGTGGTCGTAGTCTGGGGGCC
>CANHYS010000280.1 GCA_947464585.1 Planctomycetaceae bacterium
CTCCCGTGGTCGATCAGCAGCAGTCGCATGGTGTCTGGCGGCGGGAGGGCGCGGGTGCGATGAGGCCGCTTCAAAGCCAGCCGAGCCAGCGGCCGATGGCGAGGCAGACGGCCACGTAGGCCGCCGCTCCCCAGTCATCCGCCATGATACCGAGGCCGGCGGGCAGGTGTTCGAGTCGGCGGCAGGGAAATGGCTTCGTGATGTCGAACAACCGATGCAGCACAAACAGGGTCACCAGCACTATCGGCGACCGAGTTGCGGCGGGCATGACGAGCGCCGCCAGCGGCACGCTCGCGGCCTCGTCGTAGACGATCGACCCGGGATCCTTGCCCCGGCCGAGCGCCCGCGCCGCCCGCGTGCAGACCGGGATGCCGACCAGATTGATGGCCACGAGCAGCCCGGCCTCGACCATCGGTGGCAGCGCCAGCCGGGCGAAGGCCAGTGCGAGTAGCGTGCCCAGCGCGGCGCCAAACGTGCCGGGGGCGAAGCCGATCCGGCCCAGTCCGCCGCAGGTGGCCACGAGCACCGCGGGATCGAACCACCGTGGGGCGGCGGCGTCGGGTCGAATCGGGGCTGGTTCGGCAGGCGTCATACCTGCGAAATGTATCACGGCGGCGTATGATGATGGGGGACTGACCTTAGCAACGCGGCGACATCATCCTTCCTTTCGCAGCGCAGCGACATCAATCTTCCCTCCACCACACCCTTCCCTCCACGCCACCTCCCACCCCGCACAGGCCCATGGCAGACAGTCCCCAGACTCCCGCGAGCACGATCGGCCCGCTCGCGCTCGTTGAATACCCCCATCCGGCGCTCCTGCGGCCCGCGAAGCCGCTCGTGCGGATCGACGAGGCCGTCTGCGATGCCGTCGAGCAGATGTTCGACATCATGTATGAAGCGGAGGGGATCGGCCTCGCTGCCAATCAGGTCGCGTTGCCCTACCGCATCTTCATCGTCAACACGACCGGCCGTCGGGGCCACGGAGAGGAACTGGTGTTTATCAATCCATCGCTCAGTCGTCCCCGAGGCACGGCTATTCAGGAGGAGGGCTGTCTGAGCCTGCCCGGCCTGCGGATGGACGTACGGCGGCCGGAGAAGATCGTGGTCGAAGCCTGGTCGCTCGAGGGCGAACCGATCCGCCTCGACCTCGACGGACTGCTCTCCCGCGTGGTGCAGCACGAGTTCGATCATCTCGAAGGCAAACTGTTCACCGACCGGCTGCCCGATACGGCGGCAATCGAGGCGCGGCGGGCGCTTGAGACCTTTCGCGAGGTCTTCACGGGCCAGCAGTCGCGGGGTGAACTGCCCGGCCACGACGAGATCGTGGCCAGGCTCGATCGGCTCGAAGCGGATCGCTGCCAGGCATGAGCCCGCCAACGTTGAGTGCATCGAAGCATTGCTTGCAGATCGTGGTGATGGGCACGGGCCCGTTCGCCGTGCCCACGTTCCAGTCGCTCCTGCAATCGCCGCACGCGGTCGCCGCCGTCGTCACGCGGCCTGCGCATGCGCCGGCGGGCCGGAGGCCGCCTCCCAACCCGATGCGCGATGCCGCTGCTGCGGCCGGCGTGCCGATCCTCGCTCCCGAGCGGATCAACGATCCGGAGGCGATCGCGGCGGTTCACGCGATCGGCCCCGACCTGCTCGTGGTCTGCGACTACGGCCAGATTCTTTCGCCCGCGGCGCTGGCCGTCGCACCCTACGGTGGCATCAACCTCCACGGGTCGCTCCTGCCGCGGCATCGGGGGGCGGCGCCGGTGCAGTGGGCGATCCTCGCTGGGGATGCCTCGACCGGCGTGAGCGTGATCCACATGACGCCGGCGCTCGATGCGGGCAACGTGATCGCGGCGCGGGAGACGGCAATCGGCGCCACTGAAACAGCACCAGAACTCGAGCACCGGCTCGCCGAGATGGGCGTGGACGCGGTGCTCGAGGCGATCGATCGGCTCACCGCCGCCGGGCTCGGCAGCACGCCGGGCGTGCCGCAGGATCCTGCCCGCATCACCCGCGCGCCGCGACTTGCGAAGGCCGATGGGATTGTGGACTGGTCGCTACCCGCCACCCGCATCGCGCGGATGCGGCGGGCGCTCGAGCCCTGGCCGCGCACGACGACGTTTCTTCACGCCGGGGCGGAACGGCCGCCAGTGCGAGTGGTGCTGGAAGACGTGGCGGTTGTCGACGGGGCCTCCGTGGATCGCGGCACCGAGCCGGCGCCGGCTCCCGGCTCGATCCTGTCGGCCGACGAGGCGGGGCTGGTCGTGGCCTGTGGGGAGAATACGCGGCTCGTCGTCCGGCGGCTCGTGCCTGAGGGAAAGCGGAGCATGTCGGCCGCCGAGTTCGCGAGGGGCCACGCCCTCTTCAGCACCTCGCGTTTCGGTTGACTGAAAATGGTGCCAGCCACCAAATTTGGGAGGTGTGGGTAGACACCTTGCCTATGTGCCCCAAATTTGGTGGCTGGCACCATTTTTGTTCGGAGGACGGTCCAGGAACCGATCTGAAAAGAGCGCGACCACCGTGTAGCGAGACAGGGCCACGATCGTCCAGCAGCACCAGAAGGTCAGCACCGCGAGGTAGGTCGGATGGGCAACCCGGTGGTGGATGCCATACGCAACCGCGGCGACGGAGGCTGCGATGATTGCCAAGTGCGGCCAGATGGCCATGGCCCGACGGAGAAGCGTCGTACTCCGCACGACCTTCGGGGTGACCCGGTAGGCAGGCCGCGTGAAGGGGTGGGTCAGCGCCGTGACGATGGCGGAGAGATATACGGGCCAGAGCCCCACCTGCATCTGGAATGCCTTCATGTCATGTGACCGGTCCGTCATGAACCAGGTCATCAGCCGCATGCACACCAGATACGGAATGCGGTAGCAGAGGAAGAGCCCAATCGGTGCGGTGATCACAAACTGCCCCGTGAACAGGCTCCAGATCGGGGTCAGAAAAAAGATCGGGTAGGCAATTCCATACATGATGTAGTGCCAGCCGAAATGAAAAAAGTTGAGCCGCTGCCGCATGTCGAGCCCCGCGGCGAACAGCGGAAATCGCCAGAACATGATCCGCAGGCCGTCAACCGCCCACTGCCACCGCTGCTGCTGCTGGGCAAAGACGTCGGTCGGTGCGGTGCCTTCCGTGAGGGCATAGTCGTAATAGACGCCCCGCCATCCCCGTTGCTCCAGAAGCATCGAGACGTAGAGATCCTCCACCATGCTCCAGGTCGGAAAGCCGCCCACGTCTTCCAGGGCCTGCCGGCGGTACATCACGCCGCTGCCACAGGAGATCGCGGCGTTGGCGTCGTTTTTCCCTGGCTGCATGGCGTCGTAGAAGACCGTGTCGCGATTGCCCCAGGGATCGCCTGCCGGAACGTCAAACTCCTGCCGGCTGGCCACAAAGCCTATCTGCGGCACCTGGAAGAAGCCGATCAGCCGCGAGAGGATCTCCGGCCGTGGCACCTGATCTGCATCCAGTGTCATCACGAACGGCGCCGATGTGATCGCAAGCCCGTGGTTGAGATTGCCGCTCTTGGCGAATAGCCGCCGCGGCCTCGTGGCATAGGTAAACCCGTATGACTGGGCCAACTCCTCCACCTCGGACGAGCCCCCGTCATCGAGGATCGTGACGCGGAAGTGTGGATAGTCGATCTTGGCCACCGCCTCCACGGTGGGGCGGAGCACCTGCATCGGCTCTTGGCAGACGGCGATGATCACGTCCACCGGCGGCGGATCACCCGGCCACGGCAGTCCCTCCGACGGATGCTCCCGTCTTGTCATCAGCATCGCTCCCCAGAGGAGCACGCTCACGGCGCAGATGATCTCGGCGACGATGAAGGCGCCGCTGGACCAGGGGTGTGTCCAGTCGATGACCGTGGCGAGCCAGCTGAGGTAGACGAGCCCCGAGCCCAGAGCGGCGACGAGGAGCAACAGGTTCCGGTTGCCTGCACGGGTGAGTGCGGCGTCGTGATACCGTCTCGCCCGGCCTTCAGTAGCGGCGGTCATAGCTGAGCACGAAGTTGAGCGCGTCATACGACCCGGCCGATTTGCTCTGCCGGGTGAGGCCACGGTTCTGGGTGAAATAGCGGGCATCGAACCGCAGCACGCTCAACGGGGTTTCCAATTGCTGCCTGGCGAACAGGAAGATGCCGACGCCGAGCCCGCTGTTTTCGAGGATCTGGTAGAGATGCCCCTCGCCACCGACGTCGAGACGTTCCCGTGGCGTGCCCGACATTTCCATGTTGTAGGAGATGACGTCGAGCGCGGCGGGTGAATAGTAGGCGCCGGTGACGGGGCCGCCCGGCACCTGCTGAAAGAGCGGCGCGTCCTCGGAGAGGGCGAGGAAGTAGTAGGCGACTCCCGCGCGGGTGCGGATGGGGCCACCGGGCCTGAAGTCGTAGTTCGCCTCTGCGTAATTGTCCTGAAACAGATTGCCGTCGGAGAAGGAGGCCACCCGCGACC
>CANHYS010000281.1 GCA_947464585.1 Planctomycetaceae bacterium
CGGCGAGGGGAAGGACATCCATCCTAGGAATAAGCAGGACGTCGCCAAGCGGCTGGCACGCTGGGCGCTCGCCGAGACCTACAAGCAGCCCGGCATCGCAGCCCGCAGCCCGCTCTACAAGTCGATGGAGAAGCAGGGCTCGAAGATCGTGCTGTCGTTCGACCATGTTGCCAGCAATGCTGGCAGCTGGCGGCCGTTCGACGTGGCGGAGCCGCGGGGCTTCACGATCGCAGGGGCCGACAAGAAGTTCGTGGCGGCCAAGGCCACGATCCTGCCCGATGGCCGGATCGAGGTCGAAAGCACGGCCGTGGCCGAGCCGGTCGCCGTCAGGTATGCGTGGGCCGACAACCCGGTCTGCAACATGTATTCGTCGTCGGGCCTACCGCTGACGCCGTTCCGCACCGACGACTTTACGGGCGTCACGGCTGTCGCCTTCTGAGCCGGTCAGGCGCCGCCCTCTGCATGCTTTGTCATGCTTTCGCATCGGCCCCGGCAGGCCTCACCACCTGCCGGGGCCTTCGTGTTCACCGGTGCGGCTCGCCTGTGCGCGTGGCGGGGGAAGCGGGTAGGATTACCGCCGCGGCGGCCATCATGATGTCACGCCACCCGCATGGGGCCAGAATCAGCCCCGCCACGTTCGTGGATGTTCATGCTTGTCATGCTTTTCATGGAGGATCAATCGTGAAGCGTCGCCTAGGCCAGCTGGTTGCTTTTGTCCCGGTTGCGTTTGACCCGACCGGACTCGTGCTGCCCGCCTTCCTTCTTCTGATGGCTGGCCTTCTGATGGCTGGCTGTTCTTCCCGGTCGGTTGAGACCGGCATGTCGAGCCGCCCCGCGACGACGGCGGTGGCGACACCGACGACGGGTGCCACCCAGCAGCCAGCCACAGCGGCATCGCACGGCCACCGGCCTGTGCGACCGATCCCCGAAGTCATCGCCAAGGCGAAGCCGTTCCGCATGTCGCCGGCGAGCACGGCCAGGGCGCTGCCCCGGCCGGCCCGTAGCGTCATCTCCTCCGGGGTCGCGACCGCCAGCGCGGTTGTGCCACAGCCCATGCCTTCACAGCCCACCAGCGGCCCGGATATCGCCGGCATCAACCGCATGATGCGAAGCTACCTGCAGGCCTTCAATCGCCATGATCCGGCGGCCCTCGCAGCGCACTGGAGCACGACGGGCGAGAACGTCGACATCGACTCTGGAGAAACCACCGCCGGCCGCGAGGCGGTCCAGGAGGTGTTCACCGCCCTCTTCGAACAGGATGCCGACGCCACGATCGATATCGACGTCGCCTCGATCCGTTCCCTCCGCGATGACGTTGCCGTGGTTGATGGCGTGTCGCGGATTTCGTTCACCGATGCACCGCCGTCGAGCAGCCGCTTCTCAGCGGTGCTCGTGCGGGAGAATGGCAACTGGGTGCTCGACACGGTGCGGGAATCCAAAGCAGCGTCACAGCACGCCGAGCCGGCCTCGCTCCAGCAGCCGCCGACTCGGCCCCTCGACGAGCTCGCCTGGCTCATCGGCTCGTGGGAGGACGTCAGCGAGGGCGTGACGGCGAGCACCTACTGCTTCTGGTCCACGAACAAGGCATTTCTGATCCGCACGCATGCCATCAGTTCCGACGCGGTGCAGGAGCAGCGTCCCCTCCCGGGCGACAGCCGCATCCCGGGCCTGCTGCCGGCGGGTGCCGCGGGTCGTCGGGAGATCACCGAGATCATCGGCTGGGATCAGGACCGCGGTCAGATCCGCTCGTGGCTCTTCACCTCGGACGGCCGTTTCGCCGAGGGATCGTGGTCGCGGGAGGGCAATGCCTGGACGCTGCGATTGGCAGATGCCGCTGGCGACTGCCTCTGCACGATCACCCGCGTGGGGCCCGACGAAATGACCTGCCGGTGCGATACCGACCGGTTTGCCGACATCGCGCCGCCAGCCTGCGATTCGGTGCGGACGGCCGCTGCGGGCTTGGATGCCACCCCGCGCCCATAAAAGCCCTGAGCGTCAGCGACGGGATCGCTCCGCCACTCGCCCCGCCACGGCCGTCGAGTGCCTGACTCCCGGCTTTCCGCTGATTATCCTTGGGTGGTCGTCTTCTGCTCGACCACTTCTTCGGAACATCATCGATGATCGTCAGGTTTCATGCCGGAGCTTTGTCGGCTGCACGCGTCCTGCTGTTCACGCTATTCGCGGGGCTGCTCGTTTGCGAATCCGGTTTCCCGACGGCGAAGGCTGACGAAGGCGCGGCGAAGCCTGCGGCAGCCGACGCCAAGCCCTCCGACGCCAAGCCGGCAGTCAGTCGCGTGCCCGATGCCGCCGAGAAGCCCGTCGTCACTGCACACTCGATCACGGTCGACGGCCGGTCGATCAGCTATCACGCCGAGGCCGGCATGCTGCCGTTGCTCAAAGAAGATGGCGCAGCCAAGGCGTCGGTCTTCTACGTGGCCTATACGCTCGATCCTCCCCGCGAGCCTGATGCGTCAGCCGAGGCCGGAGCCACGCTCGACGTAGCCCAGCGGCCGCTGCTGTTCTGCTTCAATGGCGGGCCTGGGGCATCGGCGGTCTGGCTGCATCTGGGGGGCCTGGGCCCGCGCCGTGCAAAGATGAACGACGACGGCTCGCTGCCGGCCCCTCCGTTCCAACTCGTCGACAACGAATCGACCGCGCTGCTTGCCGCCGACCTCGTGTTCATCGATCCGGTTGCCACCGGCTACAGCAGGGCCGCGAAGGACGAGAAGCCGGAACAGTTCTTCGGCAAGGGCCCCGACATCGATGCGATCGCCGAATTCATCCGACTCTATACCACCCGGCACAAGCGCTGGCGGTCGCCCAAGTATCTCTGTGGCGAAAGCTACGGCGTGTTTCGCGCCGCGGGGCTCGCCAGCACGCTGCAGGACGAGCACGGGATGTTTCTCAGCGGACTCGTGCTCGTATCGGGGCTGGTCGATTTCGAGACAATTCGCACCGCCCCCTGCAACGACCTCCCCTTCAGCACGTTCCTACCGAGCTTGACGGCTGTGGCGCATGCCCATAAACGACTGCCGCCCGACCTCCAGCAGAACCTGCCCCAGGCGATCGCCGGGGCGCGGGCATTCGCCGGCGGCGAATACGCCACCGCGCTCTTTGCAGGGGCGTCGCTCCCCGCCGACAAGCGGGAGCAGGTGGCGGGGAATCTTGCACGGTTCACCGGGCTGACGCCGGCGTTCGTTCTGAAACACGATTTGCGCGTGGAGCCTGAGGCCTTCCGGAAGGAACTCCTGGCGAAAGAGCGGCTGATCTGCGGCCGATTCGATGGCCGGATCACAGGCCACGACGCCGATCCGGCGGCCGCCGAGCCGGCCTTCGACCCCTCCTTCACGGCAGCCATGGGGCCGCTGGCGAGCATGATGAACGCCTACGTCCGTGAGGAGTTGGGCTTCGAGAGCGACGTGCCCTACAAGGTGCTCGCAGGGGTCCACCCGTGGCGATTCGATGAGAACGCCTACGCGAGCACGTCGCACGAACTCGCCACGGCGATGGCGAAGAATCCCCACCTCCGTGTGCTCGTGCAGGTGGGCCTGTGCGACCTGGCGGTGCCGGGCGACTCGATGCGACACAGCATCGACCACCTGAAGCTAGCCCCGGAACTCCGCGGCAACATCTCGTTCGCCGAATACCAGTCAGGGCACATGATGTACCTGAACCAGCCCGACCTGAAGAAGCTCCGCACAGACCTCGAGGCGTTCGTGAGGTAGGAACCCGGTCTCAGCGCTTGGTCGGTGCTTTCGTCGTGGTCGCTACCTGACGCTTCACGAAGTAGACCTTCGGGTCGTCGATCACCCAGGGCGTGCTCCAGGTCTTGCCGTCGTCCTTCGTGCAGACGTTGTAGAAGAAGGTCTTCAGCGTTTCGGTGCGATAGCCGTAGGGAAACTGTGACGTGATGTGGTCGTCCATCGTGAGTTCGTCGACGCCCGGGCTGGCGAAGTAGTGCACCATGCCGTCGGGTGAGAATGACAGGCCAAGCGTCCACCAACCGGTCTGGTCGATCTTCGGGCCGCGGATCTCACCGCCATTGCGACCACCACGGATCCGCAGGTAGGCAGAGTCTTCCGTCTTCCGCTTGGGATTCGCCGGCTCGAAGCAGACGAACATGCCGGGCCAGTATTCCTCCAGGCCGAAGCGTCCCTTATCGGGATGATCCTCGCCCGTGATGATCGCATGGGTGTAGCAGCCTGCTCGGAAACCGAACGTGGGACCGTTGCGCTTTTCCCACTGCTCGAACGGCGGCATGTAGACCCGCGTCACCACGCTCGGGTTGTCGACCACCGACATGCCCCGGCCGGTCACCTTCTGCATGTTGTAGATCAGGTCATCCTGCTGCATCTGGTAGGTGGTCCGCCCGGGGATGCCCGCGTGGAGCGAGGCGATCAGGAGACCGTGGGTGCTGCCCTCGAGGCC
>CANHYS010000282.1 GCA_947464585.1 Planctomycetaceae bacterium
CGAGCGGCAGTTCGACGGTCTCTTGGAAAGCCGTCGAGTGCACGCGGGCGACCGGTGCGCCGCCCGCCACCAGTCGGGGTGCCGCCATGATCACGGTCTCCCGTTCGATCGCCATCGGGAGGACGAAGCCACCGCAATAATCGACATGTTCTCCGATCAGGTTCACCCGGCCGGGGGCTCGAGCGGCCAGGACCGGAGGCCGACCGAAGCGATCGCGAAACACCGCATCGACCCTCCGCTGCTGGTCTGTCATAGTTGCCTCCACGGTGCAAAAGCCCGCGCTGAAGGTACAACATCACCTATGCATGCATCACCCCCTGACGACGCGTTTGCCGACTGCCCCGACCGCCGCGGCACCGGCTCCGAGAAGTGGGACCGCTGGTCCGGCCAGGATGTTCTGCCACTGTGGGTGGCCGACATGGATTTCCGCGCGCCCGACGTGGTGCTCGATGCGTTGCACGCCCGCGTGGATCATGGCGTGTTTGGCTACACGGCCGACACGCCCGGCTTCGCCCCGGCACTCGTCGCACATCTCGAGTCGCTGCACGGCTGGAGCCCCGATCCCGACTGGGTCGTCGGCACGCCCGGCGTGGTCACGGGGCTGGCGATCACAGCCCGGTTGCTTGCCGCCCCTGACGACGAGATCCTCACCTTCACGCCGGTCTATCCGCCATTCCTCACGCTGCCGGAGCGGGCGGGCCGCCGCACGGTCCGCATACCGCTGGCCCAGTCGACCACGGCGTGGACCATCGACTGGGATGCGCTTGAATCGTCGCTCACGCGACAATCAAAACTCTTCTGGCTTTGCCATCCGCACAACCCCACGGGCACGGTCTTTGGCCGGGATGAACTCTTGCGACTGGCAGACCTTGCCGAGCGGCACGGACTGACGGTGATCTCCGACGAGATCTGGTCCGATCTCTTGCTCGACGACCTGCGGCATGTTCCCTTTGCGAGCCTCGACCACCCCGCCGCGCGGCGGGCGATCACGCTGACGGCGCCGTCCAAGACCTGGAACTTGGCCGGCCTGGCCTGCGCGGCAGCGATCGTGCCCGACGCCGACCTGCGCCGCCGCTGGCGACCCGCCGGTGGTGGCCTCGTGCCGATGGTCAACCCGCTGGGCTACGCGGCGGCCGAGGCGGCGTGGCGGCATGGCGACGCCTGGCGGCGGCAACTCGTCGCGGTCCTTGAGCGACACCGTGACATGGTGCTCGAAACCGTGGCCGACATTCCCGGCCTCTCCGCCGCCGTACCGCAGGCCACCTATCTTGTCTGGATCGACTGCCGCGGCACGGGCGTCGCCGACCCGCAGGCCGCCTGTGAAGCGGCCGGCCTCGGTCCTTCCGACGGCCGGGATTTCGGGTTTCCTGGCTTTATCCGGCTCAACACCGCCTGCCCCACGGCCCGGCTGGAAGAGGCCCTGCGGCGGCTCCGCCAGGCCTTCTCCCGCCGTTGAGCCTGGCCATAATAGATGGGGGGCCGAAACCTTCCGCCATCTCCAACGTTGAAGATGCATCGACCTGCGGAATCATGTCCATCCGCACCAACCGGGCCGGGGACAACGGGTCTGCCACACGACTCCCACACAGAGGTTTTCATGCGTCCTAGCACCCTCGTTCTGACCATTCTCGCCCTTGTCGCCGGCGGCTCCATCACCCATGCCGCCCCCGGAAAGGGTCCGGACCCGCAGAAGGCGTTTTCGCGAAAGGATGCCAACAGCGACGGCTCCCTCACGCTCGATGAATACAAGACGGGCATGAAGGACAAGCAGCTGGAAAAAGCTGACAAACGGTTCAAGAAGATCGACACCAACGGTGACGGCAAGGTGTCGTTCGACGAGTTCAAGGCCGGCATGCCGAAGCCCAAGGAGTGATTCTTCCCTCTGCCCGCTTGGGCCGGAGAACCGCATGACCATGGATCTGCTGAAGACCGCGAGGCCACGGGCCGTCACATACCTGCTTGTGCTCTTGTCGCTGCTGGCCGTCGGGGCCAAGCCCACTGCGACGGGCTCGGCAAAGGCCGCGCGGGCCGCAAAGCGGGCCGGGCAGCAGCAAGCGATCAAGCTGCCGGCCGCGGTGCTGACCGAGCCCACGGCACCGGTCATGGAGGTGGCGACGATCGACCGCGGGCGAAGGCCGCAGGTCGCAGAGTCTGCCGAAGCCATCGACCGCCTGCTCACGGAGCACTGGCAGGAGCATGGCGTCACGGGGAGCGATCCGCTCAATGACGCCCAGTTCGTTCGCCGCATCTATCTGGAACTGGCGGGGCGGATTCCGACGTTTGACGAGACGGTGCGGTTCCTCGATTCGAAATTGGCGACCAAGCGGGCCGACCTCATCGACGACCTGCTCGAGAGCCCCGACTACGTCAGCCACACCTATAACTTCTGGGCCGACGTGCTGCGGCTTTGTGAGCGGCCGCAGAATGACACCTTCTTCGAGCCCTATCTCGACTGGGTGAAGCGATCGATCGCGGCAAACAGGCCCTATGACGAATGGGTTCGCGAGATGCTCACGGCCGATGGCAGGATCTCTGAAAACCCGGCAGCCGGTTTTCAGCTCCGCGACAAGGGGATGCCGCTCCCCTACGTCGACAACACGGTCCGCGTGTTCCTCGGCACGCAGATCGGCTGTGCGCAGTGCCACGATCACCCGTTCGATTCCTGGACGCAGCACCAGTTCTACGAACTGGCGGCCTTGACATCGGGCACGCGGTCGCGGCTGGGCGGTCTGCCCGACAAGAAGGACCGTCCGAAGACACCCGAGGCCCGCCGGGCGGCGCAAGAGACCCGCGCCGCCAACGCGGAATCAATTCGCCATGTCCGCGAGATCGTCCAGGAGGCGAACCAGCGGGTGCGAGAGAAGAAGGTCGACAACGGCGTGCGCGTGTTCATCAACGCGAACCTCACCGGGATCAACTACCATCAGGCCAAGCTGCTCCTGCCACACGACTACAAGTATGACGACGCCAAGCCGCTGGCCGCCGTCTCGCCCAAGGTGCTCTGGGGCGAGATTCCCGCCGACGCCGCGACGCTCGACGGACGGGCCCAGTTCGCCGCCTGGCTCACGGCTCGGGACAACCGCCAGTTTGCCCGCACGATCGCCAATCGCATGTGGCGCAAGGTGATGGGCGTGGGGATCGTCGAACCCCACGACGATTTCCGGGAAGACAATCCCCCGTCGAACCCGGCGCTGCTCGAACACCTCACGGATCTGATGCTGGCGCTCGACTTCGATCTCCGGGAATTCGTCCGCGTGCTCGTCTCGACCACGGCCTACCAGCGACGGTCCGTTCTCCATGACCCAACCTCACCAGCGCCCTTCCGGTTCACCGGCCCGGCCCTCAAGCGGATGACGGCCGAGCAGCTCTGGGACTCGATCCTGACACTCATCGTCCACAACGAGTGGGCGTTCCAACGGCCGACCGCCGGCGAGTTCGCGAAGGTGGCGGCCATCGACTTGACCGCCGCCAGCACCAGTTACGCCGACGTTGAGAAGGCCTACGATTCGTTCAACGACGTCTACGGACGCAAGCGGTACATCGGCCAGTTGCAGAAGCAGTACGGCTTCCAGGGGCAGGTGCTGGCGCGGGCCAGCGAACTGCCGGCGCCCTTGCCGCTGGGCCACTTCCTCCGGCAGTTCGGCCAGAGCGACCGCGAGTCGATCGAGGGCGGCCGAACGGTGGCGACGGTGCCGCAGATCCTCTCGATGTTCAACGGCCCGATCACGCACAGCATGCTCGTTCCTGGCTCGACGATCCATGACGAGGTGATGTCGCACGAGCCCAAGCAGGCCGTCGATGTCATCTTCCTCTCGATCCTGTCGCATCGCCCCTCGGCCGAGGACCGGAAGTTCGCCATCCAGGAAATTCAGTCGGCCGACACGCCGCAAGCGGGCGTCGGCAACCTCATCTGGGCGCTGCTCAACACGCGGGAATTCATCTTCATCCAGTAGCGCCAACGGCCACGGAGACACACGCCATGCAACACCAACGACACTGGCTCGACACGCTCTCCCGTCGCGAGGTCTTCGGCCACGTCGCGCGGGCAACGCTCGGCGTCGGCCTCCTGCCGACGATCTCACGGCAGCTGGAAGCGGCCGCGACCGGGACGAAGACGCATGCCAAGAACATCATCTATCTGATGATGCAAGGCGCGATGAGCCATCTCGATACCTTCGACCCCAAGCCGGGCCGCGAGGAGCAGGGGGAGACGAAGACGATTCCCACGAAGACGCCGGGCATCGTCTTCGGGCAGAGCCTCGTGAAACTCGCCTCGCTTTCCGACCGGCTGGCGGTGGTCCGCTCGCTCACCACCGAGACCGGCGCCCACGAGCAGGGGCAGTATCTGATGCGGACGAGCTACCCGATGATCAACAGCATCCGGCATCCGGCGTTTGGCTCGTGGGCGGTGCACGCCATGGGGA
>CANHYS010000283.1 GCA_947464585.1 Planctomycetaceae bacterium
TGCCCAGCTGCTGCCGGTCTGGTTCGCCGGCGCAGGGGAATCGGTGATGACCTCCGGTGGCGGTGCGATGTCGCCCGACATGGGAGTGCTCCGCTTTCTCGTTCCGGGGCTGTTGCTTGCTGCCGGATTGTGGTTTGCATTTCGTCTGGTTAACTATCCCACATTCGCCGACTTTCTCATCGCCGTGGAAACCGAGATGACGAAGGTTTCCTGGCCTTCGACCGATGAGGTCATCCGGAGCTCGGCGGTGGTTATCTTCCTGATCTTTGCGCTTGCGGCGATCCTCGCTGCGTACGATCTCTTCTGGTGGTTTGTTCTCAGAGCCATCCAGGGTCCGCGTTGAATCCCGAAGGCAGTCCGAAGCCCATGAACGTCTCGAACGATCCGCACCATTCTGAAACTTCCCCCGACGAATCGGCCGCCCATGCGACCGATGGCGGGCATTCCGCGGCACCTCATGCGCATGCGGCTTCGGCCAGCGGCTCCGGCGATCATGGGGAGGCGGCAGATGACGATGACGATGGCTCGCCTGCCGAACTTGCCGACCCGTTTTCGGGCAGTGAAGATGCCAAGCCGATCTCGACCTCCGGTGACGCCGATGATGTCGCAGTCGTCGGCGACCGGCACTGGTACATCCTCAAAGTGCAGAGCAATCGCGAGGATTCAATCCGCGAGACGCTCATGCGGAGGATCCAGATGCAGGGGCTCGACAAGTATTTCGGCGATGTGGTGGTGCCCAAGGAGCAGGTCACCGAGTTCAAGGGTGGCAAAAAGCGGGTGGTCTGGCGGAAGCTGTATCCCGGATACATCCTGGTGAACATGCTTCTCAACGACGACACGTGGTATCTCGTGCGGGAAACCGGTGGCATCGGTGACTTCACCGGTTCGGCCGGTCGGCCCAGCCCGATGCTGCCGCAAGACGTCGCCAAACTCCTCAACAAGGCCGAGGTCAAGGCCGATGAAGCGCCGCGGCTCAAGATCGCCTTCAAGAAGGGCGACCGCGTGAAGATCAACGAGGGCACATTCGAAAACTTTGAGGGCGAAGTCGAGCAGATCGACGAGGCAAATGGACGCGTGACCGTGATGCTGAGCATCTTTGGTCGCTCCACGCCCGTGGACATTGAATACTGGCAGATCGAGTCGGTCTAAGTGCGAGTCGGTCTAGAAATTTGGTAGCAACGAAAGGGCAGGAAGATGGCGAAGCAGATGGTTGGTCAGGCGAAGTTTCAGGTGCCCGGCGGGCAGGCCACTCCGGCGCCGCCGGTTGGCACGTCACTCGGCCGTTTTGGCATCAACCTCGGCCAGTTCGTCTCGCAGTTCAACGATCGCACCCGTGAGGCGGCAGGCATGCCGATTCCGGTGGTGGTGACGGTCTACAACGACCGGTCATTTGAGTTCGTCACCAAGAGCCCGCCCGCAGCGGCGCTGCTGAAAAAAGCGGCGGGGCTTGCCAAGGGCTCGGGCGTGCCCAATAAGGACAAGGTCGGCAAGGTTACCAAGGCCCAGCTCGATGAGATCGTCCGCCTGAAAACCCCCGACTTGAACGCCCGAGACGGCGAATACGCCCGGCGCATGATCGAGGGCACGGCCCGCAGCATGGGCATCACCGTCGAGGGCTGAGCGATCGACTGTCTTCCGTAGTATTGTTGGTCAGGCATTCCGAACCCCACGTTTCACACTCACCTTTTCCTCAGAGCACCTTCCAGGATTTTCGCCGTGTCCCTCTCCAAGCGTATGCGGGCAATGCTCGCCCTGAAGCCCAAGAACGACGACCCGCTCCCGCTGGCTGACGCGGTGGGCGTTATCAAGAGCTTTCCCCCGGCCAAGTTCGACCAGACCGTCGAGGTCCACATGCGTCTCGGCATCGACCCGAAGCAGGCCGACCAGATCATTCGTGGTTCGCTCGTGCTGCCACATGGCATCGGCAAGGCCAAGCGGGTGGTCGTGTTCGCCAAGGGCAACCTCGCAGAAGACGCCAAGGCTGCCGGAGCCGAGGCCGTGGGCGGGGAAGAACTCGCCAAGAAAATCAAGGAAGGCTGGACCGATTTCGATGTCTGCATCGCGGCTCCCGACATGATGGGTCTGGTCGGTCCGTTGGGCAAAGTGCTCGGTCCTCGTGGACTCATGCCCAGCCCTCGTGCGGGCACCGTCACGGCCGACATTGCCAAGACGGTCGGCGAGTACAAGGCTGGTAAGGTTGAATTTCGTAACGACCCAACCGGCATCGTCCATGCCGTCGTTGGCAAGGCGAGCTTTGATGCGGCCCAACTCGTGGCCAACATCCGTGCCTTCGTCGATCACATCCAGGCCATGCAGCCGTCCAGCGTGCGTGGTCAGTTCGTCCGCAGCGTATCGATCTCCGCCACCATGACGCCCGGCGTCATGGTGGCAGCGTGACAAGGTCCGCCCTTTTTGGGCGGCCTTAAGCAACGCCAGACCGAGTCTCAAAACAAACCCCGGTAACCCCCTAGTAACAGCGATTCAGTCATGAGCAAAATCGTCAAAGACATGCTGGTCGATGACCTGAAGAAGCGGCTCGACAACGTGGCCGAAGTGGTCGTCGTCAGCCTCGGCAGGCTTGATGCCCAGAAAACATCGCAACTGCGGCACGCCCTCCGCAAGAAAAAGATCCATCTCCAGATGGTGAAAAACAGCCTTGCGCGGAAGGCGACCCTCGATTCCCCCCTCGCTCCCGCGTTCACGAAGACCGAGGGCATGCTGGCGATCGCCTGGGGCGGCGAGGACGTCGTCGACTTGGCCAAGGAACTCGATCGCCTGGCGTCCGTGAAGGACTTCGAGGGATTTGAGTGCCGTGGCGGAGCTCTTGATGGTGCCGGCCTCGATGCCGGCGACATCAAGCGGGTTGCCAAGTGGCCCACTCGGGCGGAACAACTCTCTATCCTGTCCGGGCAGATCTCGGGCCTGGCATCCACGCTTTCCGGCCAGATTCTGTCTGTCGGGGGTACAGTTGCCGGTCAGATTTCCTCTCGTGTCGACGATCTGGAGAAGAGCTCGGGCGGGGAGGCTCCGTCCGCGTGACAGTGGTCTCCACCGCGAATTTTTGCGGTGGTCTTCACTCGAGCAAAGTTCATGGTATGACATTGGGTCCCCCACCCCAGACGTTGAGGGCAAAGGCCCCAACGCCCATTCAATTCACATCACACCTGACCGGTCGTGCCAATCGACGGTCACTATTTCGAAGGGAAAGGATCTCGAGCGATGGCAACGGCTGAAGCAACACGTGAATTCACCAAGGAAACAAAGGATCTTGGCGACAAGATCGTCGGCTTGACTCTGAAGGCCGCAAAGGAACTCTCCGATTACCTCGACGAGGTTCACGGCATCAAGCCGGCAGCCGGCGGCGCGGTGGTCATGGCCGCTCCTGGTGGCGGTGCTGGCGGCGGTGCAGCTGAAGCTGCGGCCGAAAAGACTGAGTTCGACGTCGTTCTCGACGCCTTCGGCGACAACAAGATCGGTGTCATCAAGGTCGTGCGTGCCGCGACCGGCCTGGGCTTGAAGGAAGCCAAGGATCTGGTCGAAGGCGCCCCGGCAAAGGTCAAGGAAGGCATTTCCAAGGCCGACGCCGAGAAGCTGAAGAAGGAACTCGAGGAATCGGGCGCCAAGGTTTCGATCAAGTAGAAACCGCGAAATTGTGCCGTTGGCAGGCGGAGGCTTTGTCTTCCGCCTGCCAATTGGTATAGTATTTGCTCGCCCGCTGCCCCTGCCGTTTCTCGACTCTGCCCATCTGCCCTTCTCTGTTCTGTCGGTGCCGCTGCGTTCGATAGCCCCCGCTCGATAGTGCCCGCCTTCGGGATACGACCTTCCCGAAGGTGGCTTTTTTCGATCGGCGTGCGCTCCCTGCCGAACCAGTTGCACCTGCAGCTTACTCAACGCCCAAGAAGCCCCGTTCAGGAGCCTTTCTTCTATGGCAACTCGCGCCGTCCGCCGTCTCCAGCCCACCGAGGTTCGTCACTTCGGCAGCCGCCGCGCCAGCCACTCCATTCCCGATCTGACCGAGATCCAGACGCGTTTCTACGATGCGTTTCTGCAGTACGACGTGCCGTCGAACAAGCGGAAGGATCATGGCATCGAGGGCGTGCTCCGTGAAATCTTTCCGATCGAGAGCTACGACAAGACGGTCAAGATCGAGTACCTGCGGTACGAACTTGGCAAGCCGCGGTACGATCCAGATGAATGCCGTCAACTGCGGCTGACCTATGGCCGTCCGCTCCGGGTATCGCTGCGGCTCACTCGTGAGCAGCCCATCGAGGAAGAGGTCTACCTCGGCGACATCCCCATCATGCTGGGCGGTGGCGAGTTCATCATCAACGGTGCCGAACGCGTCGTGGTGAGCCAGCTGCATCGCTCGCCGGGCATCGATTTTGTCGCCGACACCGAGTCGAGCGACCGCAAAACCTACA
>CANHYS010000284.1 GCA_947464585.1 Planctomycetaceae bacterium
ATGAACCGGTCGGGGCTCGACAGCTGCGGCAGGGCGAGGCTCACGGCGGCAGCAGGATCGGCGGCAGGCTTATGGAAGGCCTCCAGATCGTGCCGGAGCTTCCGCTCGGTGGCGTGGGCAGGCTGCCGGGCATCTACCGGCGCGGTCGACTCGGGGCCGACGTAGCTGACGCGGTAGAGCTCGCCCTGTCCGCCGCGGCCGCCCACGGTGAAATAGATCGCTCCGTCCTTGCCGATGGTCATGTCGGTCAGCGGCAGCGGTGTCCGCGCGACGAACTCTGTTTTCGTGCCCTTGTAGGTCGAGCCCTCAGGCTCGAGGTGAATGGCATACATCGTGCCGAACGTCCAGTCGCAGATGTAGAGCGCCCGCTGGTACTTTTCCGGGAACTTCGTGCCGTAGCCGAAGGCCGCGCCCACCGGCGAGCCCGGGCCGATGTCGATCAAGGCCGGCAGGCTGTCGGGATAGCAGGCGGGCCACTTGCCGGTGCCGCTTCGCCAGCCCAGTTCGCTGCCGCTGGTGGCATGGTTCACCCGCGTGGGGCGATACCACGGTGAGCCAAAATCCCATTCCATGTCGGCGTCGTAGACGAAGAGTTCGCCGTCGGCGTTGAAGGCCATGTCATAGGCGTTGCGGTAGCCCGAGCTCCAAATCTCCCATTGTTTGCCATCAGGATCGGTGCTGACGACATAGCCGCCTGGGGCGAGGATGCCGACCGCATGGCCGCCGGCGTCCCACATCCGCGGGATGAGCAGATCTTCGTCTGAGTTGGCCGGCACGCGGCTTGTGCCGTCCGGCGGCAGTTCCACCCGCCGCTGCGTGGAGCGGATGCCACCCATGGTCTGCGGCTCGGTGAGATTCTTCATCGCGAACGGCACCTTCGTGTGGTTGCCGCAGATGATGACGAGCTTTTTTCCGTCGGGTGAGAGCATGATGGCGTGCGGACCATGTTCACCGCCGCCGTCGAACGCGCGGAGTTTCTCCACCTTGTCGAGCGTGTCGTCGTTGTCGGAGTCGGTGACGCGGTAGAGCCCGCTGCCGGGGCCGCCGTTGCAGACGACATAGAGGCTGTCGAAGGCCCAGAGCAGGCCCTGCGCCGCAGTGAGCGGCACCGGGATTTTTTCGATCACCGTCGGCCGGGAGCCGTCGAGCGGCGCGGGAGTGATCCGCACCAGGCCCTTGTCACCCTGATCGCTGGCGATGAGCCGCCCCTTGGGATCGGTGGTGATGCAGACCCACGAGCCGAGCTCGTCCTTCGGCAGGACGAAGAGCCGCTCGACCTGGAAGCCGTCCGGCACGGTAAACGGCTCGCCGGCCGGCTGCGCTGCTGCCGCTGGCGCGGCGGCAGACTCCGCCGTCACGGCACCCGCGACCGGCATCTTCTCAAGCGTCGATTCCCACCGCGTCTTGGTGGCTGCCTTCTCCGGCTCGGCCGCCACGGATGCCGACCGGGTGGCAAGCAGGGCGAGCACCGCGGCGATCACCAGACAGGCGGCACGAGCTGGAAGCGTGGAGGGGGAGTGGCGCTGGCACATGGCAAGGTCCTGTTCGTAGCGGTTGAGCGGGCGTCGTTGCCAGAGCATCGGCGACCGGTGGATGACACGTCCACCCATGATAGTCGGGCCTCCGGAGCGTCCCAACAGCGGCGGATGCCGGCTGAGCCATCCCGGCAGGATCACCGACCTGCGGTTGGCTCGATCGGGATCTGTGCCTCCGAATACTTCATCAAACCCGGCACGAACGGGCTGTTGTAGGCGAGCGTCCGCAGGCCGCCCGCAGCCTTCCATTCAGGGTGTTCTTTCAGCCACGCCTCCAGCCGCGTGGCACCGCGGTCGAACGTCGACTTGTCGTAGCTGCCGCGGAGCCCGATCGACACGACCTTGATCTCAGGGATGTCCTCGACGACGACGCGTTGATCCTCCGGATCAACGCCCGCCGCGCCGATCGACGGCTTGGCATAGAGAAACGCCATCGCGACCGGTTCCTTGCCGGCGGCCTGCTGCCACGACATCTCCACCGGCGCCGTCATCGCGATCTCGTTTCGCTCGATGTGGCGGAAGAGCTTCATGAACATGCCATTGCTGCCCCCCTCGGCCCGCACCCGTGCGAGGCGATGGGCCGGGTAGGTCTTCACGATCACCTCGTCGACCGGTCCGGCCGCGGGAAAGCCCTCCGGCAGCTTCGCCTCGGAAAACATCCACGGTCGTTGCACGTTTGCCTCCTGGCCATGTGCCGTCGTGCCCGCCGCCATGCCCACCGTGGCCATGAGCACGATGGCAAAGGAGAGCGATCGCCACGGCCGCGACACCAGGGGAACGAAACGACTTCGCACCATCAGCATCGGGTCTCCAGCATTGCTCGGTATGAGGGGATTACTCTGCATGACGGCGGACCTGCCGCTGCGATAACTCATCCTACACGCCGCGGCCCGCGGCTACCGTTTCCGCGTCGCGCTGGAAGGCTTGCCGTCACGGACAGGGTCGAAGGTGGCGTTGGCCGTGGGCATCTGGCCGCCGACGTCGGCGAGCCAGGCATCGAGCCGGGCCTTGAGCGCCAGCGTGCGGGCCGGGTCGGCCGCGGCGAGGTCGGTGGTTTCCCCAGGGTCGGTTCGCAGGTCGTAGAGTTCGTTGCGGCCGTCCTCATAGAAGTGCACGAGCCGAAAGTCGCCGGCGCGGATCGCCGAATGGGGCGTGGCGCCGCCGGGATGGTAGTGGGGATAGTGCCAGTAGAGGGCGTCGCGGGGGAGCACGCCGCCGCGAAGCGCCCCCGCGAGGCTCACGCCGTCCAGCGGCTGCGTGGGCTCTGGGCCGACGCCGGAGAGGTCGAGGATCGTCGCCGGGATGTCGGGCGTGATCACCGGCACGGGGTTTGTCGCGCCCGCCTGCGTCACGCCGGGCCACGACACGAGAAACGGAACGCGGACGCCCGCCTCGTAGGCTGAGCCCTTGCCGGCGCGGAGCGGCGTGTTGTCGGTCATGTTTACCAGCCCACCGTTGTCGCTGGTGAAGAAGATGGCGGTACGGTCGCGGATGCCGACCGCATCGAGTGTATCGAGGATCCTGCCCACCGAGTCGTCGACACTCTCCACCATCGCGGCATAGGCGGCGTTTTTGCCGTCGCCGTTCCGCACGTGCGACTCGTACTTCGCGGCCACGTCGGGCTTCGCCTGGATCGGCGTGTGCACGCAGTGGTGCGGGAGGTAGAGGAAGAACGGCTGGTCGCGGTATCGCTCGATAAACCGAACCGCCTCGGCAGCCTCGCGGTCAGTGAGGTATTCCCCCGCCGGGCCGTCGGCGAGCGTGGGGATCTTGTAGGGCGAGAAGTAGCTCGGTGGCTGGCCCCGGTGGGTGCCGCCGACGTTCTCGTCGAAGCCATGATGCGTCGGGCCAAACTGGTCGCCTCCGAGGTGCCACTTACCGATCGACGCTGTGGCGTAGCCGGTCGCCTTGAGCCGTTCGGCCACCGTCACCGCCTCGAGCGGCAGGTGCTTCTGCCAGTTGGGAATGCTCAGCTTCGCGAATGGCCGGTCGTGCCCCGGGATCCAGTCGGTGATGTTCAGCCGCGCGGGATACTGGCCCGTCAGCATCGAGGCGCGGGTGGGCGAGCAGACGGTGCAGGCGGAATAGCCGCTGGTGAACCGCACCCCCGACGCGGCGAGCCGGTCGATGTGCGGCGTGCGATAGAAGCCACTGCCCTGGCAGGAGAGATCCTTCCAGCCCATGTCGTCGACGAGCAGGACGATCACGTTGGGCCGGCCGGCCACCGGCGTCTCGGCGGCCTGACCGATCCGGGGCTGGTAGCCAGCCCAGGCAACCGCCAAGGCGAGGATGGCCGTGGCGCATGGGCCTGGGCAGCGCATGATATGGAAGACCTTTCGGTTTCGAGGGCGTTCACGTGGGTGGCATGCCGACCGGAACGTCATCATAATGCGAACGCGTCATGCTGACGCTGTGCCGCCGTCGCCAGGCGTGGCGGGCTTCCCACAAGGAGATTCGGATGGCTTCGCAGGCAGTGGGCTCTTCTGCGATCCACAGGTGGGCCAGGTTCGTGCTGGTGATGGCCTGGTGGTCTGCGTGCGGGAGCGGGCTCTCTGCCGCCGAGACCGCGGTCGTCCCCCGGTCCGCACCCAAGAACGTCGTCCTCATCATCTCCGACGACCAGCACTGGCGCGACTACGGCTTCATGGGCCACGAGCACCTCCGCACACCGCACCTCGACCGGCTGGCGCGGGAGAGTCTCGTCTACCGGTTTGGCCACGTGCCCAGCAGCCTCTGCTGCCCGAGCCTCGCCTCGATCATCACCGGCCGGCTGCCGCACGAGCACCGGATCGTCGGCAATGATCCGCCCGAGGATCCGCGGATTCCTCGCTCGGGCCCGGAAGGCCGGGCAGCCTTCACCGCCGGCCGCGA
>CANHYS010000285.1 GCA_947464585.1 Planctomycetaceae bacterium
AGAGGTGATTCATGGCGACATCCAGCAGGGCTTCCAGCACCCACAGCGAGCGCCGCGGTTTCACGCTTGTGGAACTCTTGGTCGTGATCGCGATCATCGGCACGCTCGTCGGCCTGCTGCTACCGGCCGTGCAGTCGGCCCGCGAGACCGCGCGGCGAAGTTCCTGCTCCAACAACCTCAAGCAGTTCGGCGTGGCGATGCATACCCACCACGACGCGAAGGGATCCTTGCCCTATGGATGCGGCGGTCCGACGTGGTCGGACTTCGGCACCACCTATCCCGACACGGGCGGCGGCTTCAGCGGATTCGTGGCAATGCTGCCGTTCTGCGAGCAGTCAACGCAGTACAACGCCATTATGGCTACCAACAACAGGCCTGACCCGGGCCAGAAAGCCGAGTACAGGCAGCAGGTCGAGGGCGGACTCTGCCCATCGGATTTCTCGACGAGGCTTTCAACCGAGGCCGGTCGCAGCAATTACCTGCTCTGCACGGGAGACAAACTCGTCCAACACCTGTGCGAAGAGGGCGCCGTCTGTGCAGCGAGTGGCTCGACGCCCGTAGGCGTCGGCCGAGGTCTTTTCGGCTTTAGCAGCAAGAGCACGGCCGTGCGATTCAAGGACGTCACGGACGGTCTGTCGAAGACGATCGCCATGGCGGAGTATGCCTTCAGCAACCTCTACACGGATGGGAGTAATAACCGGCGGGTCGTGAACGACGCGTATGCGACGTTTAGCAGTGTCGACGGTACCGAGCGGACGCCGAGAACATGTCGGGCGGCCTACCTGGGGGATGACGGGTATAATCCGGCCGCCAACGGCCGGGAGTACATCGTCCCCGGCAGCAACATGTACGCCGGCCGCGTCATCCTCTTCAATACCATGCTGCGGCCCAACAGCGCGGTCTGCGTGAGCCGCAACAACGGGCTTTCCTCAGACTGGCAATGGGGAATCATTCCGCCGCGCAGCCGGCACCCCGGTGGTGTGCAGGTGGTCTTCGGTGACGGGGCTGTCGCGTGGGTCTCAGACACGATCGACAACGGCACGGCCGACGGGTCCGGTAATCAGGGCAGCGCGGGGCCGTCGGGCGTGAGCATTGCTGGTGTGTGGGGAAGTCTGGGCGTTCGCAACGACGGGCAAGTGACGGTGATGCAATGACGATAGTTACCGCAAGAAGCCTGACGGCTGCAGGCGTTGCGTGCCTCGCGATGGTGCTGCTCGTGGGCTGTGGCAGGCGGGTGGATGACGAATGGACCAGGCAACGGCCACAGGTTTACCCGGCAACAGGCGTGGTGTTCTACCAAAACAAGCCCGTTGCCGGTGCGACCGTGATGTTTGAATCGACCGATGCCAGCACGAAGCCCGGGGGTAGTCTGGTCGCGATCGGCCACACCGACTCTGCCGGAATGTTCCGCATGAAGACCTACAAGGAATACGAGGGCGCCGTCGCGGGGTCGCATCGGGTGAGCGTGACGAAAATGGATTACGTCCCTGCAAAACGCCCACCCGGCGTCGACCCGAATATTGACATTCCGCCGATCGCGACGTCGGTACTTCCTGAGAAGTACAAGGATTTCGCCACGTCGGGCCTGACGGCGAGCGTCGCGCCCAAAGGCTCCACTCAGATACGCCTGGACCTCGAGTGATCGAGCAGTGATCCATGGTCAACGGTCCGTCGGCCGGCGGTCTGGTTCCTGCAGCAAAGCCCATACGGCGTTCCCGATCGTTGTGAGGGGCATTGATCGTCGGTACGGGCCGATCCATAGTGATGGTCTGCGGGTGCTCCCCACTCGGTGCGACCATGAAGCGAATAGCCACAGTCGACGGATTCATGACCGCGCTGCTCTGGCTCGCGGCGTGGACCGTCGCTCCTGGCCAGGATGACCGCACAGCCTCACCGCCGGCTTTGCCGATCTCCCAAATCCTCATGGCGGCATCCGATGTGCAGGAACCCAGTGTTGCTGTGCGGTTTCGCGGCGTCGTGACGCTCGCTGTACCGGATCGGTTTGATTTTGCCTTGGAGGATGAGGCGGCCGGGATCTGGGTGACGGCCCTCCAGTTGTCAGACGTCGAGCCCTGGCGCAGCCTGCGGCAGGCGCTGCGTCCGGGCGATGAGGTGGAGGTGACCGGCGCACTCGATCGCGGAGGCTACGCGCCGCGGGTTCTCATGCAGGAGATGCGGCTCATCGGCGACCGCCCGCTCCCTGAGCCGCAGTCAGCAGACTTGGCCCGCTTGTTTAGCGGCCTCGACAACTGTCGACGTGTCGAACTGACGGGCGTCGTGCAGGGCATCCGCGATCGGGGCCGGGAATGGGGGCTGGTGGTTTCGTCGTCGGCCCGGAGGATGCTGGTGCGAGTGTCGAAAGGCACACTCGCCAATCCGCCCGAGCAATTCGAGGATGCGACCGTTCGCTTCACCGGGGTGGTGGGGGCGGTTCGCAATAGCCGCGGGGAGTTTCTCGCACCGACGCTGTGGATCGGGCGGTCCGAAGACATGGCGATCGTCGAACAGCCACCCTCCGCGGCCTTCGCGACACCGCTGCTGCCGCTCGATCGCATCGCCCGCTATCGCTTCGATTCGAAGCCGGGGCATCGTTTGCAGACTGAGGGCACCGTCACGAGCGTGATGGATGGAAGGTCGTTTTGTATGCAGCAAGGACTCTTTGGCGTTCGCGTGCAGCCCCTGTCGAGTCCGCCGCTCAAGCCCGGCGACCGTGTGCAGGTAGCGGGCTTCCTCGACATGAGCAGGCCGATCGCCGGCATCAGCGACGCGATCGTGAAGGTCGTCGGGCACGGCGCTATGCCGGTTGCGGAGCCGATCAGCCCGCAGGAGATCATCCACATCAACACGGAGGCCCGTCGGCTAGGTGTGATCGCCCAGCCCAGCAACTACGACGGCTGCCTCGTGACGTTTCCCGCCCGACTGGTGGAGAAAAAAACGGCGGTGCCGAGCGTGGGTCAGCTCGTCTTGTCGAGCGGCGAGACGACGCTGTCTGCCGTCTACGACGGTGCAGCGTTTGAGCCGCTGCGCGGACTCGAGCTCGGCAGTGAGCTGATGGTGACCGGCGTGATGCAGGTCGAGATGGTGGGAGACGAGGGACTCAGTTCCGTGGCCTCCGATCCGATCGTCAAGCAGCTCAGTCTGATGCTGCGGTCGCCCGAGGATGTGCAGGTGCTGCGCACGCCCTCGTGGTGGACCGCCGGCCGGCTGGCGGCGGCTCTGTCGGGGCTCGCCGCGGTGCTCGTCGGGTCGCTGCTCTGGGTCGGGCTGCTGCGGCGGCAGGTCGCTGCGACGACGGAGCGGCTCGCCTCCGAGATGCGCCGCCGACGCGACGCGGCCCTGGAATTCGACGCCAGCCTTCGTGAACGCAACCGGCTGGCCGCCAACCTTCACGACACACTCCTGCAGACCCTCACAGGCATCGATTTTCAGCTTGGAGCCTGCCGGGCGGGTGGGCAGAACAATGGTGAGCAGCCGTCGACCCATCTGGACGTCGCCCAGAAGATGGTGGCCCACGCGGCCGAGGAACTCCGAGGCTCGGTCTGGGCCCTCCGCACGATGCCGGTGGCGGGGCGATCGTTCCGTGAATCGCTCGAGACGATCGCCACACAGACCGGTCACGGCCATCCCGAGCAGATCGCGGTGCGTGTTGCAGGCATGGCCAACGACGTGCCGCAGTTCGTGGCCGGTAACCTGCTCTTGGTCGCGCAGGAGGCACTTCACAACGCTGTGCACCATGCCGGTGCCCGGCAGATCGAGGTCGTGGCCACGGGTGACGCAGCGGCGGGCTCGATCGACCTGACTGTCCGCGACGACGGCCGGGGCTTCACGCCGGGCAGCCAGCTAGGTCCGGATCAGGGGCATTTCGGACTGTCGGGCATGCGGGAGCGCATCGAACGTCTGGGGGGCACGTTGTCGATTGACAGCCAGCCGGGAAGCGGCACCACGGTGCGGGCGGTGGTGCCCACGCGGGACTACGACAGGCAGATCGATGTCGGCGACGGTCGGGCCGCGGGGTACGACACGGAATAAGACACGGAATAAGCACAGTGACGGAAAGTGAAAGAAGGAACAACGCGATGGAGACGACTCGTCGGGACTGCCTGCGACAGGCCGGTACGCTGCTGGCTGGAGGTTTTGCACTGGGCAGCCTGTCGCCGGCCGCGGCCCGTGGCGACGAGGGTGATGCCGTGGATGTGTGTGTCTACGGTGCCACGGCCAGCGGCATCATGGCGGCGGTGGCCGCGATGCGGGAGGGTGCGCGGGTCGTCGTGATCGAGCCGTCGCGGTGGCTCGGCGGCATGACGGGCGGCGGCCTGAGCCATGTCGACTGGGGCCGCGGGGAGGCGGTCGGTGGCACGGCCCGTGGCATTCTCAAGCGGGGCTTCAACGACGCCCAATACCGC
>CANHYS010000286.1 GCA_947464585.1 Planctomycetaceae bacterium
ATTCGCCCTGCAACCGGATCCTCTGGAACAGGCAGTCATCGAAGACCCGCGCGGGCATGCCGTGCACGGGCTGCACCGAGCCCGAATTTCCGTTCCACGACCTGATGCCGGGGACGGTGTTCAAGACGCAAAAGATCGCCGGCGTTATCCCGAAGGACCACCAAACCGGCACTGGAACCCTGACCTACATGGCCCACGCCGTCGCCGCCCGAATGGCCGCACCACACTGGTCCAAGGAAGACATGTTCGTCGTGTGAGCCGCTGGCCGCACGGCACACCCTCCACATCATCCATCCAGGAGACTCATCCCATGGCCACCGTCGCAGCAGAGCCAACGAAGATGCGGATCAGCCCGCTCGGCCGCGTCGAGGGCGACCTCGACCTCCACATCGAGGTGAAGGACGGCGTCGTCACCAATGCTTGGACAGAGGCCAGCATGTTTCGCGGCTTCGAGATCATTCTCAAGGGGAAGGACCCGCAGGCGGGCCTGATCGTCACGCCGCGGATCTGCGGCATCTGCGGCGGAAGCCATCTCTACAAGGCCTGCTACGCCCTCGACACGGCGTGGCGGACGCACGTGCCGCAGAACGCCACGCTCATCCGCAACATCGCCCAGGCCTGCGAGACGCTGCAGTCGATTCCGCGGTGGTTCTACGCCCTCTTCGCGGTCGACCTGACGAACAAGAACTACGCGCAGGCGAAGGAATACGACGAGGTCGTGAAGCGGTTTTCGCCGTTCGTCGGCACGGGCTACGAAAAAGGCGTCACGCTCTCGGGGAAGCCGGTCGAGGTGTATGCGATATTCGGCGGTCAGTGGCCGCATTCGAGCTTCATGATCCCGGGCGGCGTGATGTGCGCGCCCAACCTCGCGGACGTGACGCGGTCCATCGCGATCCTCGACTACTGGAAGCGGGAGTGGCTCGAAAAGGAGTGGCTCGGCTGCTCGGTCGACCGCTGGATGGAGAACAAGACCTGGGACGACATCTGGGCCTGGGCCGAGGAGAACGATCGCCAGCACAACAGCGACTGCGGTCTCTTTCTCCGGTTTGCGAAGAGGATCGGGCTCGACAGGTTTGGCTACGGCTGCGGCACGTTCCTGGCCACCGGTACCTATTTCCAGCCGGAACTGTACGAGCGGCCAACGATCGACGGGCGCAACGCTGCGCTCATCAACCGCGCTGGCGTCTACGACGGAGAGCAGTTCCACGACTTCAACCATCTCAACGTCCGCGAGAGCACGGCCCACTCCTTCTATCAAGGCGACTCCTACCTGCATCCCTGGGACGGCAGGACTGACCCGATCGACCCGGCCGAAGGGCACAAACAGGGCAAATACAGCTGGGCGAAGAGCCCGCGATATGAGGTGCCCGGCAAGGGCTCGCTGCCCCTCGAGGCCGGACCGCTCGCGCGGCAGGTCAACGCCGGTCGGCAGGGAGCGACCAAGCACCAGGACCACGACCCGCTCTTTCTCGACGCGGTCAAGCAGGCGGGGCCGAGCGTGCTCGTCCGCGTGATGGCGCGGATGCACGAGGCGTGCAAGTATTACAAGCTCACGCAGGAGTGGCTCTCGGAAATTCAACTCCACGACAACTTCTACACGAAGCCGGTCGAGCATGCGTCGGGCAGGGGCTTTGGCTCGACCGAGGCGGCCCGCGGCTCGCTCTCCGACTGGATCGTGATCGAGAACGGCCGGATCGAGAACTACCAGGTGGTCACGCCGACGGCTTGGAACATCGGTCCGCGGGATGCGCACAACGTGCACGGGCCGATGGAGCAGTCGTTCATCGGTTCGCCGATCCACGATCCCACCGACCCGGTCGAGATGGGCCACGTGGCGCGATCCTACGATTCCTGCCTGGTCTGCACCGTGCATGCCTACGACGGCAAGACGGGCAAGGAACTCGCAAGGTTCCGTATCGGCGAAACGGGGTGACGCGTGGGCACGCTCGTGATCGGCTGCGGCAACCTGCTTCGTGGCGATGATGCCGCGGGGCCGGTGCTTATCCGTCGGATGTGGGACCGCGGCCTCCCCGACGGCGTGCTGTGCGCCGACGGAGGCACCGGCGGCATGGACGTGGCCTTCCAGATGCGGGGTGTCGAACACGTGATCCTCGTCGATGCCTGCCGATCGGGCAGCGAGCCGGGGGCTGTCTTCGAGGTGCCGGGCAGCGCGGTGGAGAATCTGCCGCCGCTGACGGGCATCAACATGCACTCCTTTCGCTGGGATCACGCGATCGCCTTCGGGCGGTGGCTGCTCAAGGACGACTATCCGACGAACGTAACGGCCTATCTCATCGAAGGAGAGAACTTCGAGGTCGGCGAGGGACTTTCCTCGGCGGTCGACCGGGCGGTCGACCAGCTCGTCGATCGTCTCCTCGCGCGGCTCGGCACGACGCCGGCGGAGGCGAGCCTATGACCGGTGCCGCACAGGAACGCTGCGAGGTGGAGATCACATCCGACGGCTACCTGCGGCTGACGCAGGCCGTCGCAGGCCTGTTTTTCCCAGGCGACACGCTGATCGGGCTTCGCAAGGACGACGATCTGTTGCTCCTGCCCACCCGCGGCAGCGCGGGAGGGGGCCTGATCCTCAAGCAGCGGAATCCCGACGGTGACCGCAGCGTGCTCATCACCGAGACGCTCGACTTCGAGCCACCAGCCGGCCGCTATATGGCGACGTGGGACGACCGCGTCGCCGGCCTGCGAGTGGCGATGCGGCCAGCGGCACTGCGAGAGAGGGCCGCTGGCGAAGAGGCAATCCCGCGGCCGCAGCCGGTGGGCATCTTGCCGTTTCCGCGGTCGCACCTGCTTGTGCCGCCCGGGAACGAGGCGACGCGGGCGTCGCTCATGCTCGGTGACGCGGCAGCCGCGGACGCTTGCATAGCCTCGCAGGAAGACACGCTGATCGACCGCTACAACGCCTTCGTGCTAACGCCGTCGCCGGAGTCGCTGGCCGCGATCCAGACCGCTGGAGATGACGCGATCACGGTGCTCGCTCGAGCCGCGGCGTTTGCCCATGGCCTCGTCGACGAACTGCCGGAGCCAGGGCCGCTCGACGGTGAGCTGGCGGCTCTCGTGAGGATGACTGCTGCCGCGGGATGGATCGAACGTGGCGAAGGGGTGAAGGCCGTGAGAGAACTGCGGGAAGCGGTGGCGTCTGCCCGTGAGCCGGCACCAGTCTTCGCGGCGATCCTCGAGATGCAGCTTGCCGACATGCTTGCAGCGGAGCCCGTGGGCGATGTCGCCACTCTTATCGGCCACCTCGATGAGGCCTTGCGGCTGGCCGAGTCGGCCCGGCTGCCATTGCTCGGGGCAGAGCTCTGGATGAGGCGAGGCGTCGCCCTCCAGCAGGCGGCCGCCAATGGCGACCGCCCGAAGCTGCTCGAGGCCGTGACCTGCTATCAGAAGGCACTCGCGACGGGGGTGACGGAGGAGTCCAATCCGGCGTGCTATGGCCAGCTTCAGAACAACCTCGGCCTGGCCTATCTCTCGATGCCCTCCCGCGAGTCGAGCGATCTTCTTCGCACCGGGATCGCCGTGCAGTCGTTTCGCCACGCGCTCAAGGTCTATGACCGCGAGCGGGATCCCGATATGTGGTCGAGTGTGAAGATGAATCTGGCGAGTGCCCTGCAATACATCCCCTCGTCGCATCCGGAGGAAAATCTGATGCAGGCCGTCGACACCTACGAAGAGGTGCTCGAGGTGCGGACCGAGGCCCGCGATCCGGTGGCTCACGCCCGCACGCTGCTCAATCAGGCCAACGCACTGGCGCATCTTGGCATTTTCAAGCCGGCGATCGAGAAGCTGGCCCATGCCTACAAGCTCTTTTCGTGGCACGAGTGCTTCGATGAGTCGCTGACAGCGAAGGAGATGCTCGACCAGATCCAGCAGCAGGATGCGGACTCGCGGGCCACGACAGGGTCGGTGCGGGGATCAGCGAGGGAGGCATTCTGATGGACCTCCACCAGCGGCAGCAGTTTGACTTCCTCCTGCAGACGGCGACCGAGCGTTTTGTGGCCCGACTCGAGGAGCGGTGGCGCGGCGCCGAATCGGCGATTCAGAAGCTGCGCGGTGAGCCGGATGGCGAGGGTGTCTGGCTCGGAACGTTTGTCGACGCGATCTTTCAGGATTTCCTGCTCGACAACGTCGACGGCAGTTGCTTCGTGCTCCGGTCGTTGCCGAGGCGGTCGATTGAGTCGCAGAGGTCGGCACTCGCGGCAGCCGGGACGGTGGAGCAGGGGGTGGCCGCGCTCGCCCGCGGGCTGTTTGCCGAACTGCTCCTGCAGAAGGCCGCCGAGGCCCTGGAACAACATTCCGGATACCAGTCCGTCTGAACCCTTCTGATACAAGCCCGAATCGCAAGCGAGGGAAATCGGCCGCCACCATGAGCAACGTA
>CANHYS010000287.1 GCA_947464585.1 Planctomycetaceae bacterium
CGTCTGCCGGGGAGGACTGCTTCCGAAATCGCTCGAGCACCACGGCGCCGGCTGCAGCCGGGAGCACGCGACCTTCCGAAGAAAAGAGTTTGAGTCCGTTGTAGGGAGCGGGGTTGTGGCTGGCGGAGATTTGGATGCCGCCGGCGGCCTGCTCTTGTCGCACGACGATCCCGACGGTGGGCGTGGCGGCGATGCCGCAGTCGATCACGTCGCGGCCTGCTCGCGTGAGGTGTTCCGTGATGGCCGCCGCCAAGAGGGGCCCGGAGGTGCGGCCGTCGCGGCCGATCACGATCGCCCCAGGGGGTAGCGTCGCGGCGAAGGCGGCGACATACCGCACGGCCACGTCGGGCGTGAGGCTGCCTCCGACGATGCCGCGGAGCCCCGAGACGCTGACGATCAGGATGTCGCGAGTCGGTTCACTGCTGGATTCGCCCATGGGTTCTGATAGTCCTGTTTTCGAGGTGTACTCGCCGCGGGGCGGCGAGAAAGGCACGCGAGGCTTTCCCGCAGCCAAGTCGCGTCCTTCGTCAGACATTCACGCCAAGCATGCGTCCCACCTTGCGACCGATCCATGGACATTGTTTTTGGTAAATCATTCGATGCAATTCCTGCCGCACTTCTTCCTTCGCCGCCTCGAAATGCTGCCGTGAAATGCCGCGAGACAAGATTCCACAAACTCTCGGAAAATGCGCCCGCAACAAATCCGCGTGATGCCAATTCACGAAAAACTCGTCCTCCGGATCGGGGTCGTAGACATCCAATCCGATATACGCCTGCCCAGGATTTGGCGTATACATCGTTCGCCCCCCTGACTGCAGCGTGCCGGGAAGCTTCAGGATGGACGCCTGCTGAAGCCTTGTGTAATGATCTCGCCCCCCAACAATACAATCGTAATACCGGAGCATCTCATCATCGGTCAGATAGAGGCGTTTTGTAAAACGCGTGCCCCACTTCACCAACCACTGTTCTGAAATATGACGCACGACAAGCGCTGATTTGTAGAGCGTTTGATTTCGTCCCGTATACCCAACGAGTGACGAGTGGTTTCCGGGTAGAAAGTAGACCGTGAGATCACACTGCACGGCAGGAAGCGTGGGCGAAAACATTTTTGTCCGCTCATCGCGGGCATAAAACGCGACATACTTCTTGACGTTACTCTTCAACTCGACCTTGTTGGCACCTCGCTCAGAACCGCCAGGCACAGGGTCGACGGCGACGATGCGGATATCTTTTTGAGCCAGGCGTGCCTCCGCCAGGCAGGCGTTTGCAAACATGCCACAGGTCACAGCCCCACGGCTCCATCCGATGCAATTGATACTGTCGACTTTGTCCGCTGCGGCCCGATCGAGTTCTATGGACCTCATTTCGTTGTCCAAGAAACAAGCCACACAGACCTTTTGCTTGGCATGTGTGCCGGCCAGATAACCTTTCTCGGCAAGCGGTTTTTTGATGGAAATAGACTGAGAAGTACATGCGTCACAGAACACCTTCCCGCAGAGCCTGCAGTGATGCCGACGCGTCATCAACCCGAACCCTTTGTTGCAGGCGGCATTCGAGCATCTGCTGGCATCGGCGTCTTTGATCCAACTCCGCCCAACGGCTGGCTCTATGGCTTCACGGCCAATTCTCCCCAGGATGATGTCGATCGCGAACATGACGTTTTCATCCCACCCGGCGCCTGTCGCAACACCTCTGAGCGTGCTGTAGTTTGTCGTCCCGCGGATCTTTTCGCCCTCTTGGTGATTGCCGCTGCCCGGGCCATCGATGATGGCCTTGGTCTCTCGGGCGACTCCATCGCATCGCTCGTAGAGCCGGCTCACAAGTTCGCCGTTCGGTGCGGTCTCCGGGTTGCTCGTCGTATCGCCCGAGTTCGACGAAGTGCCACAGAAAAACAATGAGAACACAGGCATCGGTGCCATCTCCCGAAGAGTCAATGCAGTGAGGATCGTAGACTAATCTTCCCCTCCGGGCTCTCCAAGTGACCACCACCAGACACACGCAGAAGACGTGGAGATGACGACGCTGAAGGTCGCAGTGTGGCTGTCGCCTCCAGCCCGCGGCCTGCTGGCTATGCTCCCTCGCGGATGCCCACACCGAGGATCTGGAGGATGTGCTGCGGAATCGAGTGCGGTTATTCCGAGGTGGCGATCTCCACGGGGCCGGCGGTATAAAGCCGTCAACTGCATTCAGAGTGCCCCGTCGTCACCTTAAACTTCCCCACCGAAGGCCGGAGTTTTCCTTCCATGCCCACTGCCCCAGACACCTCGCTCGCAGCCCGTCTCGCGGCCATCGATGCCGCCCACGCAGCGAGCACAATCACCAAACACTCCGCCCAGACGATGCGAGAGTGGCTGACACAGCCCCGCTATGCGGAGTTTGCTGGTGAACTGGCGACGCGGATCGACCGGGCCGCCGCGGAGCCGGCCACATGGAAGGAACTCGACGACGTCTACTGGACGGTGATCCCGTTCGGCACCGGCGGCCGCCGCGGCCGGATGTATCCGGTCGGCTCCAACGCCATCAACGACCGCACGATCGGTGAGAGCGCGCAGGGCCTCGCCGACTACGTCCGGAGTGTCATACCTGCCGGCGAGGAACCCTCCTGCGCGATCGCCTACGACACCCGCCACCGGTCCGAGCACTTTGCCAAACTCTGCGCTGAGGTCCTCCTCGCGGCCGGCTTCAGGATTTTCTTTCTTCGCGGCTTCCGCAGCACACCGGAACTTTCATACGCCGTTCGCCACACGCAGAGCACCTGCGGGATCATGGTGACGGCCAGCCACAATCCGCCCAGCGACAACGCCGTGAAGGTCTACTGGGCCGGCGGGGTGCAGGTGCTCCCGCCGCACGACAAGGGAATCATCGACCGCGTGATGCGGTGCGACGCCGTGCACCGCGAGAGCTTCGAAGCCGGTGTTGCCAGTGGTCGCGTGCAGTTCGTGGAGCAGGAGATTGATCCCGCCTTCGTCGCGGCGGTGCTCAGGCAGTCGATCGCCGGCCCACGGGACGTCTCCATTCTTTACACTCCGCTCCATGGCGTGGGTGCCAGCGCCGTCGTGCCGGTGCTCGGCGGCGCCGGCTTCAAGAAACTGCGGCTCTACGGCCCGCAGGAGATGCCCGATGGTGATTTCCCAAACGTTCCCGGCCACGTGGCCAATCCCGAGAATCCGGCAGTGCTGGAGGGAGCCATCGCCGAAGCGAAGGGCCGCGGCGACGACCTGGTGATGGCGAGCGACCCCGACTGCGACCGGCTCGGCGCGGCCGCACCGCTCACCATGGCTCCAGGCAGCGAGTGGCAGACCTTCACGGGCAACCAACTTGCGGCCCTGCTCGTCGACTGGGTGCTCTCGAGCCGCAAGCGGCTCGGCACGCTCAAGGCCACCGACCACGTGATCACCACGCTCGTGACCACGGGCATCGTGCGCCGCATCGCCAATGCCTACCGGGCGACGACCGTCGACACGCTGCAGGTCGGCTTCAAGTGGATCGGCCAGGCGATCGACGAGACGGGCCCCGAGCATTTTGTGTTCGGCTGCGAGGAGTCGCACGGATACCTGGCTGGCACGCATGTCCGCGACAAGGATGCGAGCGTGGCCGCGCTCCTGCTGGCCGAGTTGACCGCGTCACTCAGGTCGCAGGGGAAAACGCTGCACGAGCAGCTCGACGCGATCTTCTGCACGCACGGCTGCCACCTCGAGCGACAGGTGGCGATCACCCTGCCGGGGGCGGCGGGCATGGATCGGATGCGGGAGATCATGGCGACCCTGCGGTCGAAGCCGCCAGCGGCGCTCGGCGGCCTGCCGGTAGCCCGAGTCCGCGACTACGGCAGTCTCACCACCTCGACGCCCGGCGCGGCGGCTGTGCCATTCGTCGGTGCGAAGGGCGACCTCGTGATGTTCGATCTGGCCGACCACGCGACGCCGACAGCCAGCCTGTCGGTAGCAGACATCGCCGCGGGCCACTTCCCGGCGCTTGCCAACTGCGTGGCCGCCCGCCCCTCGGGCACGGAGCCGAAGATCAAGTTCTACCTGTTCGCCGCGGCAGCCCCTTGCGGCCAGCAGCAGCTCGCCGCAACGAAGTCAGCGCTCACCCAGCGGCTCGACGCCTTGGAACGCGACCTCCGCTCGCTCGCGGGAGTGTAATGCGTAGCCAGAGCGGGCTTGCATGAACGTTCCCATCATCCCATCGCTTACGCTCCGGGCTTGTATGAACGTTCCCATCATCCCGTCGCTTACGCTCCGGGCTTGCATGAACGTTCCCATCATCCCATCGCTTACGCTCCGGGCTTGTATGAAGGTTCCCATCATCCCGTCGCTTACGCTCCGGGCTTGTATGAAGGTTCCCATCATCCCGTCGCTTACGCTCCGGGCTTGTATGAAG
>CANHYS010000288.1 GCA_947464585.1 Planctomycetaceae bacterium
ATGTGCTCATTGCCACGGTCGTCTCTGCGATCGTTGCCGCGGTGCCAATGTGCCCGCTGCACGATCCGCAGGGGAGACCGCTCTGGCGGGTGGACTTCGTGCACGACGGCGACACCGTGACCTGTATCGATGAGGCGAGCAGGCCACAGAAGATCAGACTCGTGGGCATCGACAGTCCGGAACTCAACCAGCCCTTCGGCAGGGAAGCCAGCAACGCCCTGCGCCAGAAGCTCAGCGGCGGCAGAGTGCGGGTGGACGGGGACGCCCGCGACCAGCACGGACGGCTGCTCGGCACACTCTGGGTGGACGACCGAAACATCAACCGCGAACTGGTGGCCGATGGCTGGGCCTGGGTGTTTGGCGGTTTCAGTCCCGACCCAGATCTGCTCGATGCCGAGACGGCAGCCCGAAAGGCCCGCCTCGGCCTCTGGTCGGATCCCCGTGCTCAAAGCCCCTCCGACTGGCGGCGCGACCATCCGTCGCAGCGATAATGTCGGATAATCTCTCGGGCAGCGGCCCGGGAATACCCTCCCAGTGCCCCGACTTGACCCGCATCCTTCCGACGGATGCCGGCTTGGTTTAGTGTGCAGCCTATGGCAAGCCCCCGGGACATCGTCATTACAGGCGTCGGCGTCGTGTCGCCCATCGGCATCGGCAGCGACGCCTTCTGGTCGTCGCTCGCCGCTGGCACAAGCGGCATACGCCCCCTCGACCTGTTCGACTCCACCGGCCTGCGAACCCCCTACGGAGGGCAGATCCCCGATTTCGATCCCAAGGTCTATGTCCGGCCGCGGAAGAGCCTGAAAGTCATGAGCCGCGACATCCAGCTGGGTTTCGCCGCGGCCGACCTCGCCATGGGCGATGCCAGTCTGGCCTCCGGCGGCGTCGAGCCGGAACGGTTTGGCGTCGTCTTCGGCGCCGACATGATCTACGCCGACATCGAGGATCTGGAACTGACCTACCGACGGGCTTTCCAGGGCGGACGGTTCGACTTCGGAATCTGGTCGGAGGCGATCCAGGAGGAAACGCATCCGCTCTGGCTGCTCAAGCATCTGCCCAACATGACTGCCTCCCACATCGCGATCGCCCACGATGCCCGTGGCCCCAACAATTCGATCGTGCTGGGCGACGTGTCGAGTCTGCTGGCCATCGGCGAGGCGGCCAGCATCATTCGCCGCGGCTGGGCCGACGTGATGCTCACCGGCGGCACGGGCTGCCGCCTTCACCCAACGGCGCTGGTGGCCCGGGGTGAGGCCGTGCTCTCGCGGCCCTTCAATGATTGCCGGCAGGTCTGCCGGCCCTTCGACCGCGACCGTGACGGCATGCTCGATGGCGAAGGCGCGGCTGTCTTCGTGCTCGAATCCCGCGAGCATGCCGAACGCCGCGGGGCGAGGATCCGCGGCCAACTCATCTCCGCTGCGAGCCGGTGCGAACCGCGCGCCCCGCAGAGGCCGCGCACCGGCTCCTCGCTGCGGCTGGCAATCCGCGCCACGCTCGACGCGGCAGGCCTGACGCCCGATCAACTCGGCCACATCAAGGCGCACGGCAGCGGCACGCCCGAGACGGATCGAATCGAAGCCACCGCCATCGCGGCTGAATGCGGCACCGTGCCCGTGACCGCGCCGAAGAGCTTCTTTGGTCATCTCGGCGCCGGAGCTGGTGCCGTCGAGTTGGCCGCGAGCGTGCTGGGACTGGAGGCGGGCCTGGTGCCGCCGACGCTCAACTACGACACCCCCGATCCACTCTGCCCGGTGAACGTGGTCCACGGCGGCCCGCTGGGAGGCCGCCCAGGAACGGCACTCGCCGTCAACCTCTGCTCGATGGGGCAGGTCGCCGCGGTGCTTGTCGCCGCGCCGGAATACGCAGCGCTCGGATAAACGACTGCGGCCAGCTCACCAAGAGCCTTCCAGTCCCATCGAGAGGCCGTTGTAGAAGATCTGACCGCCGCCGTCGATCGAATTTGGCCGCACGTTGTCGAGATTGAACTGCCGGGTGGCGGTGGCGATGCCGGCCACCCAGAGGAAGTCGTAGCCGACCTGCACCGCGAAGTTGGGCGTCACCTGCCAGCCGCCGAGGATCGTCAGATCGCCGAGGAATCCTGGTCCCACCTGGTCGGCAGCCTGTCGCCAGCTGAACGCGCCGCGGGACACGGTCGCTGCACTCGGCGGCGGCGGTAACCTGTTGACGCCGGCCGCCTGCTGCTGGTTGGCGGCGAAGCTCACCGCCGGCGTCACCTTGCCGCGCAGCCCCCAGTAGTAAAACTCGTTCCTGCTGATCAGTTCGCCTCCGACGTTCAGGCCCCATAGCCAGCTCTGCGTCTGGATGCCGTAATTGCCGCTGAACTGACCGGGCGACACATTCCGACGGCTGCTGGCAAACGTGAAGTCCTCGGTCACATTGGCCAACCGCGTGCCGATGGAGACGGCCGGCAGCCAGCCCCGCTCCGCATGACGCGACCAGCCGCCGTTTGGCGACATGATCATCTGGTCCCGTCCCAACCGGCGGCTGAGCTTGTAGTTCAACTCGATGCTGTTGAAGTTGGAGCTGATCGTCGAATCATAGGTCTGCGCATAGGTGAACCCAGGCAGCCCCGGCAGGATGGTGCCGGCCAGCGGCGTCACCAGGAAGGATCGGGGTATGGCGTTGTAGCTGTCGCGAACGAAGAAGCTGAGGCCGCCATAGTAGGTGAACTCGAGTGACTGATCTCGGTCGAGATAGTCACGGCCGAGATGTTCACCGATCGTCAGTCTGGCCCCCGGCACGAGATCCCAGGGAACGCCGGTGGTGACGAACGTGCCCGCGAGGTTGCTGAGCCGGGGAATGACCAAACCGGCGACCGACGGATCGTACCCCATCACGCGACGGTAGTTTCTACTGCGGCTCATCATCAGCACTTCCGCCGAGCCATACCACTGGCCGCTGGAGAACCACTTGCCCGAACTGGACTCGAAGGGCATCTCCTCGAGTTCGAAGTCCTGCACTCGCAGGCCATCGGCGGCGCGGGCCGAAACGTCGTCGATCAACTCGGGGCTGACGACCTCCCGAGCGACCACCTCTTCCGGCTCGGCAAGCAGCGTCGGCCCATCGGTGGCCGGCTTGCCAGGCATCGTGTCGTCCGGCAACACCATGTCGAGGAGCGGACGATCATCCAGCACCGTGATGGTGTCTTCCGTCTGGGCCACCAACGGGCCACCCGCCGCGATCATGCCGAGCACCAGCAGCACCCAGCCGCTGCCAGGCAGACTCCACACGGCACGGTAGGTCGATGTGGCCATCACGGTTGTGGTCGTCGAGGAAGAAATGCGGCCGGTCCGGAGAATCGTTACAGTCGTCACAGTCCATCGTCACGTTCCCAGTCGCTTCCACACTCAATTTCAACGAAGTCGCTGCGAACCCTCCTGGACCCCCCATCTTTCCAGCTCGCCCGTCAGGGAACGGGGGCATGGTCCGCACAACCGGCCGTCATCCGGGTCGGCTTGAGTCTTTCCGCTGGCCGATTCGATGAACAGGATGCCGGGTATGCCACCGGCCCTGAGGAGTCGAAGCGTTGATGCGGGTCCAACGACATCACCTATTGCTGGGAGGACTGCTGCTGTTTTTCGCCGGCGTGCAGTTTCGCCTCGTGGAGTCATTCACCCTGAGCGAGCGCTCGAGCCATTTCATCTCTGCCCAACTCGGTGACAAGGGCGGCTTCCAGGCTCAGACGCTCTGGCAAAACATCCCTTCCCGGAAGGTGGTGACGCCGCCTCGGTGGCTGGGCCTGGCGCTGATGTCGGTCGGCTCGGTGCTGACGCTCAAGAGCCTGTCGATGAAAAACGGCGGCTGACGCCGACACATTGGCCTGCCCTCGACAGGCCAGCGGCCTACGCCACGACGTCGCGGATGACGTGCCCGTAGACATCCGTCAGCCGCATGTCGCGGCCGCTGAAGCGATACGTCAGCTTCGTGTGGTCGATCCCCATGAGGTGCAGCATCGTGGCATGGAGGTCGTGGATCATGAACTTCTTCTCGACGACCCGGTAGCCGAAGTCGTCGGTGGCACCCGTGATCGTGCCCCCCTTCACGCCTCCGCCGGCCATCCACATGGAGAAGGCCTGCGGGTTGTGGTCGCGGCCGTCCTTCCCTTGCGCGAATGGCGTCCGGCCGAACTCGCCACTCCAGACCACGAGCGTGGAATCGAGCATCCCACGGTCCTTGAGATCGCGGATCAGGGCCGCGATGGGCTGGTCGACCGCCCGCGCATTATTCGCATGCCCCTCGCGGAGGTTGATGTGCTGATCCCAGCGATCGGCATTGATCGACGGGCAGGTGAGCTCCACGAACCGCACGCCCCGCTCCACCATCCGGCGGGCCAGCAGGCACTCGGTGCCGAAAATCTG
>CANHYS010000289.1 GCA_947464585.1 Planctomycetaceae bacterium
AGCCGGCAGGTGGACATCGTGCTGTCGAGGATCAGCGGCGTGGCGGCGCGGATCGCGGCAGTCGTGTCGGCCCGCAGGCTGCTGACAAACGCAGCCGCCGGCGCCGCCGAACGAATCGCCATCCGAACGGCCCTCGGCACGACCGTGCGACTCGGGCTGCGGACGCTCGTGCCCGCAGCCATCGCCGGCGAGGCCGCGGCGTTTGCCGCCGAGTGGACAGCCCACCATGCCGGACGCTCCGCCGCCGACAGCCGTCGGGCAGGTGAGTCTGCTGGGCTCGCCGCATCCGCTGCGGCATGTGCCTTGGCCGGTCTTCCTGCCGGGCCGGGCGGCGTGATCACCGGGGCGCTCGCGGGAGCCGCAGTCTGGGCCGGTGGCGGGCTGGTCACGCAGGCGGCCACAGCTGCCGTCCAGCGTCAGTCGCGGTCGCGGTAGTCGGTGAGCGGGCCGGGCGTCCAAGAGACGCGGAGGGCGTTGAGCACCGCCACCACGTCGATCGCCTCCTGAAGGAGCGCGCCCATCGCGGGCGACAGGAAGCCGGCCGCAGCGAAGCCCATGCCGATCACGCTGGCCGCCATGCCCCCCACGGCGCTTTGCAGCGCGATCGACCGCAGCCGGCGGCCGATGTGCAGCAGTTCGTCGATGCGTTCGAGCGCCGTGTCCATCACGACGGCGCCGGCAGCCTCGCTGGTCACGTCGCTGGCCGCCCCCATCGCGATGCCAACCGTCGCCGCCGCCAAGGCCGGCGCATCGTTGATCCCATCGCCGACAAACAGGGTCGGCGCCTCGGCCGTCGCCTGCTCCACAATTTTGAGTTTGCCCTCAGGCTGGATGCCGGCATGCACCTCGGTGATGCCGACCAGATCGGCGAGCCACCGCACTTCACTCTCGCGGTCTCCGGAGACGAGCATCACGCGTGAGAGACCGTGGGCCGGTTTCAGATGGCTGACGAACGGCCGGCCATCGGCCCGCGGTGAGTCGCGAAAGCGAAGCAGGGCCTCGGTCTTGCCGTCCACCACGACCACGCATTCGAGCCCGCCGGCCACGGGCGGCAGTTTCGCGACTCCCTCGGCATCGACGTTGGGGAGCTTCTGACGGCTGGTGATCACCACGTCGTGCGCACTCGATGCCCCATTCAGTTGTTTCACCTGGCCGACGAGCCCCTGGCCAGGCTTCTCGGCAAGCGATTCCACCTCGAGCAGCCGGAGCGATTCCTCCGCGGCTGCCTGCACCACGGCCGCAGAGAGCGGATGCTTGGAATAGGTTTCCAGACTGGCGGCCAGCGCCAGCACGTCGGCACGGGAGAGCCCGCCGAGGAGCACGACGTCGGTGAGGCTGGGCTCGCCGTAGGTGAGCGTGCCGGTCTTGTCGAAGATCGCGATCCGGCAGGTGTCGAGCCGTTCGAGGATGGCAGGATCGCGGATCACGATGCCACGCTTGGCCGCCAGCGACACGGCGCCGATGATCGCCACCGGGATCGCAATCAGGAGCGGGCAGGGGGTGGCGACGACGAGCACCGCGAGAAACCGCGTGGCGCTGCCGCTGAACCACCAGGCGGCGGCAGCGATCGCCACGGCCACCGGCGTGTAGAAGGCGCCGAGCTTGTCTGCCATCCGCCGCAGCTGCGGCCGGTGCTCTTCGCTCGAGCGGAGCACGTCCATGATCTTGGCGTAGCGGCTGTCGCCGGCCACGCGGTCGGTGCGAATATCGAGGGCGGCCTGCCCGTTGATCGCGCCGGAGAGCACGGCCGACCCCGGAGCCTTCGCCATCCGATAGGGCTCGCCGGTGAGGTAGCTCTCATCCATCGACCCACGGCCCGACACCACCGTGCCGTCCACCGGGCAGATCTCGTGCGGCAACACGACGATCAGGTCGCCAACGGCAACCTCGGAGAGGACGATGTCGGTCAGGCCGGCAGCCGTCTTGCGATGGGCGAGCGTGGGCATCCGCCGAGCCAGAGCGTTGAGCACATCGCCGGCCCGGCTGATGGCACGCGACTCGAGCGCCTCGCCCCCCGAGAGCATCAGCACGACGAGCACTCCGGCGAGGTATTCACCCAAGAGAATGCTCGTGATGATCGACAGGCCTGCCAACAGGTCGGATCCAAATGTGCCCGCACACAGCTTGCGCAGCAAATCCCAGACCAGCGGCACGCCCCCCGCCACAAGCATCACCACCAGCGGCACATCGGCCAGCGTGAGCCCGCGATCGGGAAACCAGCGGGCGGGATCGAGTGGCCCGAGGGTGACCGGTTCTCCGCCGCGACCCGACCACACAATGAGGGCCCACGCTGCCAGGGCGAGCAAGGCCCCGACCGCTATCAGCTCATTGATAGGGAGTGGCCGGATAGCCCGCGTGCCGGTTGCGACGTCAGTTGTGGGCGTTGTCATGGGAACCGCACAGGTGCGTGTCTTGCTGCGTGCTGATCGTTGTCAGCTGTGCATGCGGGCGACCGGATCGCCCTGGGCAATGATCGCGGCTTCCTCGGCCGCGAGCCAATGAAGCCGTTCGCGGACGGTTTCCTCCGGGGCCACGTCACAGGCAAGGCGGACATAGGTGGCGTGGTGCCGGGCCTCCGATTCGAACAGGCTGCCATAGAACTCCCGGAGTTCCGCGTCGGCCACATGGTCGCGCAGGAGCGCGAACCGCTCGCAACTGCGGGCCTCGATGAGCCCGGCCACGAGGAGCCGGTCAATGGCCCTGGCCGGCTCCTCCTTGCGGACAACTGCGTGGAGTCGCTGGCCGTAGCTCGAGGGGGAAAGCTTCCTGAAGCGGATGCCCCGCCGCTCGAGCAGATCGAGCACAAGGTGAAAATGGGCCAGTTCCTCGTTGACGATCTCCGTCATCGCTCGGGCCAGCGGCACCTGATCGACATAGGAAAACAGCAGGTTCATCGCCACGCCCGCCGCCTTCTTCTCGCAGTGCGCGTGGTCGATCAGGATGTCGTCGAGGTGGGCATCGACCTGGGTGAGCCAGCGGGCGTCGGAGGCGGATTGCAGGCTGAGCATGGCACCGTGGATGGCGGGGCGGCGTGAAACCGGTCATCATACCGTCTGAGCACCATCTCCCCACCCTTTGCCCGCCACGCCGGAACCTGCCGCATGATCGCCTTCGACCGACCTGACGATGCCAACCAAGGCAAGAAACCCGACCGCAACGTGCTGGGGCTGCCGCTGGCTGCCTGTTCCCGTGAGCCGCTCACCGGCTTCTTCCGTGATGGCTGCTGCCGCACCGGGCCCGACGACGTCGGACAGCACACGGTCTGTGCGGTGATGACGAAGGACTTCCTCAAGTTCACCGTCGCGGCCGGGAATGACCTCGTGACGCCGCGACCGGAGTGGGGCTTCCCGGGGCTCGTCGAGGGCGATCGCTGGTGCCTCTGCGCCTCCCGCTGGCTGGAGGCGGCGCGGGAGGGTCGCGCGCCGCCGGTGGTGCTCGAGTCGACGCATGAAAAGTCGCTCGAGGTCGTGCCCTTCGAACTGCTCAAGAAGCACGCCGTGACATCTGCCTGACCACACGCGCCCCATGCACGCGATCCTGCCACTGGCGATCGGGCTCGTCGCCCTGCTGTATGCGTCCGTGGGGCATGCCGGGGCGACGGGCTACATTGCGGTGATGACCCTGCTGGGCATGCCGCCGGCCATGGTGCGGCCCACGGCGCTATCGCTCAACGTGATCGTGGCGACGATCGCGAGCGTCCAGTTCATCCGCGCCGGGCACTTCCGTCCGCAGCTCTTCTGGCCCTTGGCCGTGGCGAGCGTGCCGTGCGCGTTCGTCGGCGGCTCGCTCACCCTGCCCACGGCGGCGTTCGAGGCGGTGCTCGGTGGCGTGCTGCTGGCGTCGTCGGCACGGATGCTGTTCGATGCCCGGCGGCCGGCGGCCGACGATCACGCGACGACCGAACCACTCCCCGTCGGCCGCCCGACAGGCCAGTGGGCGATGCTCGGCGGCATGATTGGCCTCTTGTCGGGTCTCACCGGGGTGGGTGGCGGCGTGTTTCTGACGCCGGCGCTTCTGGCGCTCGGCGCAGCTCCGATGAAAAACATCGCCGCCGTGACGGCCCCCTTTATTCTCGTCAATTCGCTGGCGGGTTTGGGCGGCGGCCTGCTCGCCGGTCGACCGTTTCCGGCCGCCGGCCTGCCGGTGATCGCAGCGGCCGTGCTCGGCGGCGCGATCGGCTCGCACGTGGGCGCGTTCCGCCTACCGGCACGAACCCTGCGGCTGCTGATGGCAGCCGTGCTCGCGTTCGCGAGCGTCAAGCTACTGACGTGACGCGGTCGAGGGACGGAAGCCAAGGGCCAATCCCGTCGCTCACGCTCAGGGCTTCCATCCGCATGCCGTCCCACGCATACAAGCCCCAATCCCGTCGCTCACGCTC
>CANHYS010000290.1 GCA_947464585.1 Planctomycetaceae bacterium
CCACGTCGACCTCCATGCCCTGCCAGTGCACGCGAGCCGGCTGCCGCCGCTTGGCCACCGTCGCGACGGGGCGGAATCCGAGCGCCTCGAGCAACTCCGTCCAGTGCGCGATCGTGCTCTCCGCGGGAGGCGCCGCGACGCCGCCCTCCGCCGGCTCCACTGGAAGCGGCAGTTCGATCTCGCGCCGGGTCTTGGTGGTGGCGTCGATCCGCGGCCCCTTCCAGGTGATCGCGACGCCGTCGCCGTCGTGCCGCAGCCGCAACGCCTCGTCCGTGCGGGCAAAATCGCGGCAGGGATGGTTGAAATACCGGTCGACCTGATCGACCGGTGCGTACAATCTCCCCGCAAGCGCGGCCAACCGCTGCGCAAAAGCCCGCGGGTCGGCCACAGGAAATTTTAGTTCGACTTCATACATGCATCATTCCTTCCGCCTAGCCTGACACGCATGGGCCTGTCACGAGGCTCCGATCACACGAGGCCCCGCCGATGATACCCCGCCACCGCCGTCTCTCCGCCGTCGTGACAGCCATCGTGCTCTGCGGAGGCTGGGTGCCTTTCCTCGCAGGCTGCGAGAGTCCCACGTCGGTGCATCCGGCCGTCGGCAGGACGGTGGGCAATCTGCCGCTTGAATCGCTGGCCGATCCCACCCGCCGGCCACCGACCTTCGCGGGCCGCGTGACGCTGCTCAATTTCTGGGGCACGTGGTGCCCCCCCTGCCGTCGCGAACTCCCGGGGCTCGTGCGGCTGGCCGACCGGCTGCGGAGTGAGTCTGGCTTCCAACTCGTGGCCATCTCCTGTGGCGGTCGGGCTCCGGAAGACATGCCCGCGCTGACGGAATCCACAAACACTTTTTTACAAGAGGCCGTGAGCCCCTCGCAGCGGTCCGCGATCGAGCCCTGGGCTGATCCCGATGGCCGCACGCGGATGATCTTCTCCGCGTCATTCGGCTTCGAGGCCTTTCCCACGACCTATCTCATCGGCCCCGACGCCAAGGTGCGGCAGGTATGGGTGGGCTACCGCTCCCGCGACGAGGCCGACATCGCACGCGCCATCGTCGCGGCGCTCAAGGAAAATCGCTCCCGTCCCCATTTTCTGCCTGCAACTGTTTCAGCCGATCGATGATCGCCGCAGCCGCAGCGGCGGGATCGCGGGCTCCCGTGACAGCGGCGGCCACCGCCACCCGCGTGATACCAAGCGCCGCCAGTTCGTCGAGCCGGTCGAGTGTCACGCCACCGATGGCGAAGGCGGGCAGACTGATCTCGCGCGACACCGTTCGTAGAAATTCAGCCGCCGCGAACTCGCCGAACGATTTCGTCGACGAGGGAAAGCAGGGGCCGATGCCGAGATAGTCGGCCCCATCAGCTGCGGCGGCGCGGGCCTCGGCGATGGTGTGGGCCGTGCGACCCACGAGCGACTGCGGTCCGAGCACCCGCCGCGCCAAGGTCGTCGGGAGGTCATCGGCCCCGGTGTGGCCGCCATCGGCCCCCACGGCCGCGGCGACGTCGACACGGTCGTTCACGACCACGAGCGCCGGCTCCGCGGGGGCAAGCCGCCTGCAGATCGCGATCGCGTGTTCCGCTCGCTCGACGAGCGCGGGCGTGTGCAACGCCTTGTCGCGAATCTGCAGCATCCGCACGCCCGCCTCCACGAGCGACGACACGAGCCGATCGAAGGCGGCCAGATCGGCCTGGGCATCGATCAGCACGCAGAGGGTGATGCCTAGAAGCCGCTCCCGCGCCCGCGCCGCAGTCAGGGCCCCACGCTCAAGCGTGTAGAGTCGGTAGCGGAGCTGTTCGAAGCCGGCCGCAGCGTCGGGCGCGACCACGGCCGCACATTCCGTCAGGCTGCGGAGCGCCTGCGAGGCCCGCGCCGCATTGGCCGCGATCAGATCGACCGGCGACACCCGCCGCAGGGAGACCGGCGGCTCCACCCCGATCCCCACGTCGCCTGCCACGTCCCGCAGGGCCACTCGGTGTGGCAGGGGACCTTGGGCGAGGAGCGTCGCCAGGGTGTGCCGCAGGTCCTTGGCAAGAACGGTCAACTGGGCATCGTCAAGAACGAACCGGACCACGTCCTCGACCACTCGCAGGGCCTCGCCGGCACGGTTGGCCGAGGCATCAATGGCCCGCCAGACACCCGCCGTGGCCCCGCATGGGTCGAAATCACTGGTTTTCATGCCTCTGTTGTACCCCCACGGATGCCTTGGAGAAATCGACGGGCGTCGCTATCTACTCCGCATGGGATTCGCACGCTACCTGACGCTCGTCTGGCCGGGAATGCCGTGGCTGTGGCTGCGTGGCAGCTTCGCCGGGCTGGTGCTCGCGCTTGCCTTCGCCCTGGCGGTCGACGTGGCCGTGTTCACCACCTGGATCTGGTCGGAACTGGTCGACTTCCGGCTGTCACTGGCGCTCTGGACGGGCACCGCCGTGGTCTGGTTGATCGCCACGGTATCGGCCCTGACAGGCTTTCCGCCCCCCATCCCGCACGGTCGTGACGCGGCCACAGACGCCCTGTTTGTGAAGGCCCGCGACGCCTACCTCGCCCGCGACTGGCTGGCCGCTGAAACCAAGCTCCGGGCGCTGCTCGACCTGTCGCCCACCGACGGCGAGGCGCAGCTCCTGCTGGGCACGCTGTTACGGAGGGTCGGCCGGCTGGACGAGGCTGCGGCGGCGCTCGGGACGCTGTCCCGGAGCGACACGGGGGCACCGTGGCTGCCGACGATCACCAAGGAACTCGAGCGGATTGCCTCGGCACGACAACCCTCTGCCACAGGGGATTCCAATACGCTGCCGCTGCCTCGGCACCACGGCGACACGGCAGGGCATGCTTCGGTCCAGGACAGGGCCGCTTAAAGGAGCCGGTAAACGGCCATTTTTGCCCAGTTCCTGGGTCCGCCACAGACATTCTGCGCAGACCATCCTAGAATCCTCTGCTCGAATCCGGTCGGCGTCGCAGCCTCGGCGGAATGCCAGCCGCTGCGGTCTGGCCAGGCTGGAAAAAGCAACGCCGTTTGGCGTAAGGTTTGCATAGACTATCCAAGGTGGGTGCTCTGGCGGCGGCAGACTGCCGCAATGGCATCCTCAAAGGGCCGTCCTGAGGCGGCTTGCCTGCCCAAAACAATGGTTTTGGGACGTTGGCTTTTGGGACGATGGGCCGATTCACGAAGGGACCTTCATTCATGTACGAGCGTTTCACCGACCGTGCTCGCAAAGTGATGCAACTGGCCAACCAAGAGGCCCAGCGGTTCAACCACGAATACATTGGCACCGAGCACGTCCTCCTCGGCCTCATCAAGGAGGGGAGCGGTGTCGCCGCCAACGTCCTGAAAAACCTCGACATCGACCTGCGGAAGATCCGCATGGAGGTTGAAAAGCTCGTGCAGAGCGGCCCCGACATGGTCACGATGGGCAAGCTCCCGCAGACGCCCCGGGCCAAGAAGGTGATCGAGTATTCGATGGAGGAGGCCCGCAACCTCAACCACAACTACGTGGGCACCGAGCACATCCTGCTGGGCCTGCTGCGCGAGCAGGAAGGGGTGGCCGCCCAGGTGCTCATGAACCTCGGCCTGAAGCTGGAGGACGTCCGTGAGGAGGTGCTCAACCTGCTCGGCCACGGCATGGAAGAAGGGGGCGAGCGGGCTGGCATGGGAGGCGGTCGGCAACCGGCCGGCGCCGGCGGTGGCGGCGGCGAGGCCACCGCGAAGGGGGGCAAGAGCAAGACTCCGGCGCTCGACAGCTTTGGCCGCGATCTCACCGAACTCGCCAAGCAGGGCAAGCTCGACCCGGTGATCGGCCGCGAGAAGGAGATTGAACGGGCAATCCAGATCCTCTGCCGCCGCACGAAGAACAACCCCGTGCTCCTCGGCGAAGCCGGCGTGGGCAAGACGGCGATCGTCGAAGGCTTCGCCCAGAGGGTGGTTGATGGCAACGTGCCTGAACTGCTCGCCGACCGGCGGATCGTGGTGCTCGACCTCGCCATGATGGTGGCCGGCACGAAGTACCGCGGCCAGTTCGAGGAGCGGATCAAGGCGGTGATGAACGAGGTCCGCCGTGCGAAGAACACGATCCTGTTCATCGACGAATTGCACACGCTCGTCGGGGCCGGCGGCGCCGAGGGGGCGATCGACGCCTCCAACGTGCTCAAGCCGGCTCTGGCCCGCGGCGAAATCCAGTGCATCGGCGCCACCACGCTCGATGAATACCGCAAATACATCGAAAAGGATTCGGCGCTCGACCGCCGGTTCCAGATCGTGATGGTGGAGCCCGCGAGCAAGACCGAGGCGGTGGAGATCCTCAAGGGCCTCCGCGACCGCTACGAGACCCACCACCGTGTGAGCATCACCGACGCGGCGCTCGAGGCGGCCGTCGACCTTTCCAG
>CANHYS010000291.1 GCA_947464585.1 Planctomycetaceae bacterium
CCCGCGCTGTCCAGTACGCCAAAAACCTTGGGAAGGATTCGGGCATTCGCGATATGCGTGCAGTTCCACGTCAACAAGTAGTCTACTTGGTGATGAGCCACCATGGCGATATGCAAGGCGTCGACACTCGCCGATCGTGGCAGAATCGCTTTTCGCAGAATCTCTTCGGCGATTTCCAGGATTGCCTCGTCGACGGGCAGGATAGGGACGCCCGTCAGCGCCTCTAGTCGGCGCTGTGCGAGGGCGGCGCCATTGGGTGCCGCCCCTGTCTTCTTTTTTTCACGAAAGGTTCCACGGTGAAAATCAACACGTTCAACGACCGGCCGGTACGGCATGTGCGATTCATGCCCGACGGCACGGTCATCCTCAAACTCTACGAGCGACGGCCCGACGGCCGCGCTCGCCATCTCCGCGTGTCGCTGGCCCAGTGGCTGGTCGGGCCGCGGTATCTATTTGTTGGAAAGCCACGCGTCTCGACGTGCGCAGGCCCGTCAGTTCGCCCGCTGCCGATGCGGGTGACGTTCAGGTGACCCGTGCCGCCATGTCGACGACCAATGCTATCGCCCTGTCGAGCACGAAGTCGCGAAACTCCTTCTCCCGCAGGACTGGCTTGAGCTTCGCATCGACCTGCCGCCGCAGGGCGAGCATTCGCTCCTCGCCGACATCAACCGGTGTGTTGTCCGGAATGGCGAGCTTTCGGCGTACCATGTCGACGAACGTCGGGCTGCCCAAGTCCAAGGATAAATGCCGCACCGCGTAGTCGAGGTCGTAGAAGTCGCGGATTGCGACATCCCGTCGCGAAAGCGCGGCACGGTATTTCTCGGCCATGGCTTCCAAGGCCGAGATGCAGGCTACCTCCAACACCGGCACGGCAGGCTGCCCGCTGATCGGATCCAAAAGGAGCGTGCGTGTTGCAAGTGTTGCGGCCGGCGTCAATGCCGGCTCGCGAACACTCACGTCGATGAGAATGGTCTCCTGCTCGCCGCTCAGGACGGATTGATAGGTCACGACGCCGCTGTACTGCGATGAGTCGTTAGAACCCTTGAGTTGAGTGTGCAATCGCCTCATGAAACAGCGGGACATCTTCATGAAGTCTGAAGCGAGCGTCAGCACGGTCAGCCATTGATCACGACCCCCCAGGTCTTTGAGATCGGGCCACGTGCGGGTCGCGTGGGCACCAACGGGATTTTCGCGGTGGTGGTGGTCAACGCCCGCTTGAGGCGGGAAAGAGAGGAGTTGCTTGCGTCGAGGGGCTCGAGGATCGCGCCAATCCGGCGAATCGTCCCCAAGTTGCCGTATTGCACGGCAACGCGAGCCAACTCGTCCGCTGTAACCCGGCCAGCGGCAAGGTCGTTTCGAATCCAGTCATAGGCCTCGGGAAGGCTATCGAACTGGGACCAGTCGTAGACTGCATCGACAAGCGTACGGGCGCGTGACGAGTACACAAGCGTCTCGCCAGAGGGCGTTCGGATTGTCTCGACGCCGCCGAGCCTGTCTCTGGCGACCTTGATCAGTTTCATCACGATGCTCCCAACCCGTCGCTCACCCGAGATCGCATCGTTGTAGATCGTCGTGAGGGACGGGAGCTGCTCCGAGTAGCCGTACCGATTGAAGGCCTTCGGGCCTGTGATCTGATAGCGGGCGTTCCTGTCCGCCATCAGGGCGTTGATGGCGGTGGCCTCGTCCGGCGTCCAGATGCCGCCGAGAGGCAATCTCGGCGGAAACAGATACAGCCCCTTGCGGACGTTGGCGATCATGCCAGATCGCGACATGCGGCTGAGGAGCTCTCGCTCCTGCTTCGCGGAAAGGCGCAGTTCGGAAGCGAGGACGCCCACTCGCATGGTGCGGAGATTCCGCATCTGCGCGAGGGCGAGGGCAGCGCTTTCGAGTTGGCCAAGCTTCCTGGGCATGCGGGTATCCTATTTCTCGATAATTGCCTGTGAAGCAATAATCGCAAAATACCATACCTTGCCTTCGGAGGGCTGCGGAGTCGTCGTCGGGCGGCAGAATCGCAGGACAACAAGCGTTTTTGTCGTGCCATGAGCCACCGGGAATAGGCGTGTTTCCCGAACCCCAAAGCGTTTCGAGAGATTGCCATCTGGGAAATTCCGGATACTACGAATAACATCCGTTTTCCGCCTGAGATGTACTCATGCCGTGGGCTCCATCTGCGTTTGAGCCGGCCGAATCGGTCGCGAGCAACCGCGGGTTCGTCGAGGTATCCGAGGGGGTTGTTGGTTGATGCCCACCGTGCCCTTCAATCGTCCGTATATCACTGGAAATGAGTCCCAGTGCGTCGCGCGGGCGCTCGCCGACCGAAAACTCGGGGGAGACGGTGCCTTCTCGGGGATGTGCCACAGCTGGCTCGAATCGCGGACTGGATGCACCCGGGCGCTGCTCACCCCGTCATGCACCGCAGCACTCGAGATGATGACGCTGCTGCTCGACCTGCAACCCGGTGACGAGGTAATCATGCCCTCGTTTTCCTTCGTCTCCCCCGCCAATGCAGTCGTCCTCCGTGGGGCCGTGCCGGTCTTTGTCGACATACGTTCGGACACGCTCAACATCAACGAGTGCCTCGTGGAGGCAGCCATCACCAGTCGCACGAGGGCGATACTGGTCGTGCATTACGCGGGAATCTCCTGTGAAATGGATGCGATCACGCGGCTCGCCTCGGAGCATGGCCTCGCCGTGATCGAGGACGCAGCCCATGGGTTACTCTCGAGCTACAAGGGGCGGCACCTCGGGACCATCGGGTCGCTCGGAGCGCTGAGCTTTCACGAGACAAAGAATGTGACCTCCGGAGAAGGGGGCGCCTTGCTGGTGAACGACCCCTCGTATGTCGGGCGGGCGGAGGTCATTCGTGACAAAGGAACCAACCGACGTGCATTTTTCAATCGACAGGTGGACAGGTATCGGTGGGTCGACGTGGGTTCGTCGTACCTGTCCGGCGAGCCAATGGCCGCCTTTCTTTGCGCACAACTGGATGAGGCGGACTCAATCACGCGACGACGCCTTGATCTCTGGAATCGATACCATGCGTGGGCAGCGCCTCTGGAGCATCAGGGCCTTGTCCGCCGTCCAATCGTTCCACACGGCTGCCACCATAACGGCCACATCTACTACCTTCTACTGCCCGATCATGACACGCGAGCGCACTTCATCCACGTCCTCGCCAAATCGGATATCGAGACGGCGTTTCACTACGCTCCCTTACACTCATCGCCGGCCGGCATACTGTACGGTCGAACCTCAGGCTCCATGCGGGTAACGGACGACGTCGCGGACCGCTTGGTCCGGCTGCCCTTGTGGCCGGGGCTTGAGGAGTATTTTCAGGACGTCGTCGCGGCAGCCTCGCGTGCACTGGGGCGACCGGAGGCGGTGCAAGGGCTGCCAGAATGATCTCTCTGAGAAGATTGTCATGACGTCCGTGGCTATTGGGATAAACGGTCAGCGCGTGCCGCAACTGCAGGCCCACACCAGAAGTCGGGGGCTGCCTAGATACCTGTTCATCATTGGAGCGCAGCGCAGCGGGTCGACGTTCCTCGCCCAGACCCTCGACCAGCACCCGGACGTGGCGTTTGCCAAGCCTCTGCGCCCCGAGCCGAAGTACCTGCTGAGGCCCGATCTCGGGGCCGGCTCGGAGGATTATGAGTCGCGGTATTTTCGTGGTGTGCCTGAACACCTTCTGCGGGCAGAAAAGAGCACCTCCTACATCGAGCATCCGTCGCTTGGGCATCACATCGCGAGGCAGTTTCCCACCGCACGCTGTATCGCAGTGCTTCGTGACCCGGTCGAACGCGCAGTGTCCAACTACTGGTTCAGTGTGCAGGAAGGGTATGAGATGCGGCCACCGGAGGAGGCTTTGAGCCCGGGGGCTGCTGCGCGGGCCCCGGTGCCTGGACTCTCGGCATCGCCGTTCGCCTATCTGAAGAGGGGGCGTTACCTCGATTTCCTAGATGGATGGGCACACGCGCTGGGCGACAGTCGGTTGCTGGTGCTCCAAACAGAGCGCATCGTCAACGATCCGGCAGCACTGGCCCAGATGTCCGCATTTCTGGAACTGGAGATGGGTAGGCCGACTGGCTCGCGGGATACCGTCAATGCCGCTCCAAGGGGTCGCGAGATCGAAGCATCCACCCTCAACGCTCTCGCCACGTACTTTCAGCCGCACAACGTCGCGCTGGCTGCCAGATTTCCAATCGACCTCCGGCTCTGGCGTAGTCCGTCATGACCCCGACGCCCCAATTTCCAGCCCTGTCAAACCCGGGCGCTTCCGGCCGCGTCAGCTTCCCCGGCCTGTGTTCCCATGGGGGCACAAATGTGACTCCTCACGACGCCGAAAGCGGACCGACGCGAGACGTTCG
>CANHYS010000292.1 GCA_947464585.1 Planctomycetaceae bacterium
CATCGGCCTGGCGGGCTCGAATCTTGCCTGGGGTGAGCAGTTCACCTCGTCGCGGTTCAACATCGCCATGGCGGCGATCGTGTTTGCCTTCGCGCTGTCGTTCCTCGGCGTCTGGGAACTCCCGATTCCGGGTTTTATCGGTGCCAAGGCCGGGGCAATGCAGACACAGGAAGGCCCGCTCGCGGCGTTCCTCAAGGGTGTGCTGAGCACGGTGCTCGCCACGCCCTGCAGCGGCCCCTTCCTTGGTCCCGTCTTCGGCTTCACGCTCACGCAGCCGACCGGCGTGACCTATGCCGTCTTCGCCGCGATCGCCACCGGCATGGCCCTGCCCTACCTGCTCGTGGGCGCGTTCCCCGGCCTCGTGAAATTCCTGCCGAAGCCCGGCGCCTGGATGGAGACGCTCAAAGAGGTGCTCGGCTTCGTGATGCTGGGTACGGTCGTCTTCCTGTTCACGTTCCTCGACCACGACTGGTTCGTGCCGACCTTCGCGCTGCTGATCGGCATCTGGGCCGCCTGCTGGTGGATCGGCCGGGCGCAGCAGGCCCGCGCGGGCGACATCGGGTTTGGCCGCTGGGTTCAGGCCGCCGGTATCGTGGGCACGGTGGGCAGTCTCGCCTTCATGTTCCTGGGCCCGGTCACGTCGGTGATCCCGTGGGAGCCCTTCTCGCGCGAGCGGCTCACTGACCTACGGCAGAAGGGAGCCACGGTGCTGGTCGACTTCTCGGCTGACTGGTGCATGACCTGCAAATACAACCTTGCCACCGCGATCGAGACATCGAAGGTGAAGAACGAGATCGAGCGGAATCGCGTCGTGCCACTGCTTGCCGACTGGACCGACGGCTCGCCCGAGATCAAGCTGATGCTCGAGAGCCTGCAGAGCAAGTCGATCCCTGTGCTGGCTGTGTTTCCGGCGTCGCGTCCCGGCGACCAGCCGCCGGAGCCGATCGTGCTTCGCGATCTGATCACTGAAACCCAGGTGCTCTCCGCCATCCGCGATGCCGGGCCATCACGTGCCGCGCCGGCCGAGATCCGCGCTGCGTCGAAGCCGCTTCCCGCCGCTGGGCATTGATGACGGCTGGCCCGCGCGCGATCCCACTCCGAGGCTCGGCGATGTCTGCCCGTTCCCCCCGGATGCCGAGGTCCCTCGTGTCAGGCGGCTGCGTTGCCGGCCATGGGTTGTTCGTCCCGATCATGATGTGCGTCACGATGGCGTTCGCCGGCCCCGTCGACGCCCGTCCGTTCGGCGTCGAGCGGACAGGGGGCGACGCGATCGCCACGATCAAGTCACTCACGCCCGAGCTGGCCCGAGAGCTCGTGGCCAAGCGAGCCGATGCCAACGCCCGGATTGACACCGGCAAGGCCGCCCTCGCGTTCGCCGCCGGGGGCGTCTCCTTTCGGGGGGCGCTGATGCTCAGCAGTCTCGAGTCGCTCGATGCCGAGACGGCGGCGGTGCTGGCAGAGTACGACGAGGGGCCGCTGTTTCTCGACGGCCTCTCCGAGCTCTCCCCCGAAGTCGCGGGAGAGCTCAACAAGTTCAAGGGCGGACCGAGAAGCTATTTCTCGTTCGGCCGGTGCCTGTCGCTGGTGGGCCTGGAGACGCTCTCCCCCGAGGCGGCCGTCGAACTGGCGGCCTTCCCCGGCGAAGCATTGTTCTTGGGCGTGCGCGAGCTCTCGGAGGCTGCCTTCCGCAAGTTGATGAAGTTCCAGAGACGGCTCTACCTGCCGAGGCTGGCCCGGATTCCGGCGGGAGCCGCCGAGTCGATGGCCGACTACCGGGGGCCGAGCCTGTCGATCCTGGGCCTTGCCACGCTCTCCTCCGAGGAAGCACGCGTGCTGGCGGGGCTGGGAAAACGGTGGAACGGCCGGCTGCCGAACGTGAAGAACCTCTCGCCCGAGACGGCCGCGGTGCTCGTGGGGTTCAAGGGGGTGAGGCTTGATCTCGACGGCGCCACGCTCTCCGCGGAGGCCGTCAAGGAGTTGGCCAGGTATCCAGGCCCGTTGCTGCTCCGGGGGCTGACCCAGGCCACGCTCTCGGATGACATGCTCGCGGCGCTCGCGGAATACAAGGGCGCCGGCCTGGGGCTCGACGGAGTGACCGCGCTGCCCCCCGATCTGGCGAAGCAACTGGCGACGACGTTCGCGACCAAATTCCTGTTCCTTGACGATGTCACGGAGCTCTCCCCCGAGTCTGCGGCGGCGCTCGCGGGCTTCCCAGGGACTGTGTCGCTCGATGGCTTGACCGAACTGTCTCCAGAGCTGGCCAGGGCATTGGGAGATCTGCGGAAGCGTTCGCTCAAGGGGGTGACATCGCTTTCCCCGGAGGCGGCCGCGGCCGTGGTCGACGGGTTTCAAGGCAACGACCTGACGCTGAACCTCACCTCCCTCCCGGCCGACACGGCCAAGGAGCTGGCGAAGGGTCGATACAACTCGCTGTTTCTGGATCGGTTGACCGAGCTCTCCGACGAGGCCGCGGCGGCGCTCGGCGCGTGTACCTTGACCAATCTGTGGTTACGGGGCCTGACCGATCTCTCCCCCGGGGCAGCGAAAGGCCTGGCGGCGCTCAAAGGCCGGACGCTGGGCCCAACCCTCCGGCTCGACAGCCTCAGGAGCCTCTCCCCCGAGGCCGCCCAGGCGCTCGCCGCAAGCAACATCACCTCCCTCGAACTGATTGGCCTGACGACGCTCTCGGCCGGCACGGCCGAGACCCTCGCCGAGTCCAAGGCGTTCGGTGGCGACCTCCGCTCTTTGACCACGCTCTCGGCCGACGCGGCTGCTGCCCTCGGCAGGTTCGGCGGCAACAAGTCTGGTGGCGACAAGCTCAACCTGTTCGGCCTGACGACGCTCGACGCCAAGGCTGCCCGCGGGCTGGCAGCCTTCCGGGGCAACCTCGAGCTCGACGGCCTGACCGAGATCGATGCCGAGACCGCCGCGGCGCTGGCCACGTACGCCGGCCCCAAGCTGACGCTCCGCGGGCTCAAGAACCTCTCCGCCGCCGCGGCCGAGCAGCTGGCCAAGGCGAAGGCCTGGGATGGCCAACTGTCGAGCATGAAAGAGATCTCAGACTCGGCTGCCGCGGCGCTGGCGGGCTTCGAGGGCAAGGGACTGACGATTCCCGGGGGCCAACTCTCCGACCGGGCCGTGCAGACGCTCGCCGGCTTCGCCGGGTCGAGCCTGTACCTCGCGGTGCCCCAGCTCTCGGATGAGTCCGTGCGAGCGCTGGCTGCATTCAAAGGCGACAGTCTCACGCTCGCAGGGCTCGATGAGCCCCCGGCTGAACTGGCGCGGCGGCTGCCGGAGTTCTCGTGCAAGACGCTCAGCCTGCATCCCTGGGAGTACTTCCTCGGCAGCAGACGGCCGGTGACGCCGGCCGACGCCCGGCTGGTGGCCGCCTACGCCGGCCGCCTCGGGAAAACCTGTGTGCTCCCCAAGATCACCGGCTTCGAGACGCCCGAAGCGGTCGAGATCGCGACGATTCTCGCCGCTTCGCCGGGGTCGCTCTCGCTTCCCAACCTCGAGCGGATTTCCTCCAGCACGCTCGCCGCCCTGATCAGCAGCCGCAACGTGGAGCTGCCGCCGATCGAGTTACTCGAGTTGATCCCGGAGCCCAACGGCGGCTCCACGGACGATTTCGTGGTGCCCAAAGACTTCCCGACGCGAAAGCGTCGGGAATAGAAAGTCTTCCGGAGCCACACCGGTGAGGTTTGGCTTTTCCGCTCGGGCCTCTGGTGACGCCCCGGGGGACAGCGATCCTGCCGCAGGCGGCAAGTCCGGCCCATCGGGGCGCACCGTTGTCGGAACATTCGGCGAGCAGCACGTGCCCGTCACGGCCTTCACGATGATGAAAGTCGCGACGAAGAGTATCGCAACGGCGAAGACTCGGGCTAGCGTCGGGCCGCCGACTCGACGGCCGATCCACGAGCCGACGAAGAGGGCGGGCACACCGCCGCCCACGAAGCTGCAGGCAATGTCGAGCGGAATGCTGTGGCCGGCAGCCACTTGGGCGGCCACCGCCGCGGCGCCGACGAGCGTCATCACGAAAAGGGACGTGCCGACCGCTCGAAAGACATCCATCGTGGCGAAGGCGACGAGCGCCGGCACGATCAGAAACCCACCCCCCACGCCGAACAGACCGGAGAGCAGCCCGACCATGAGCCCCACGAGCGTGAGCAGCACGAAGCATCGCGTGGTCATCCGCAAACGGCCCTCCGAGTCGCGACTGCAGGTCGGGCCGACGCCCGCGCCAAACACTCCAGCGCCAGTCCGCTCGATCCGATCCGACGCCTTTCGCCACATCCGGCCTGCGATCAGCACCATCAGTCCAGCAAACGCGACCATGAGCGTCTGCGGCGGCACCTGGC
>CANHYS010000293.1 GCA_947464585.1 Planctomycetaceae bacterium
GTCGTCGACAAGATCCTCGACAAGGCCGGCTCCAAGGGCACCGGCAAGTGGATGAGCCATCTGGCACTCGACATGGGCGTGCCCAGCACGCGCGTCACCGAGGCCGTCTACGCCCGCTGTCTCTCCGCGATGAAGGAACAGCGAACCCGCGCCAGTCGCGTGCTCGTGGGCCCCGACATGCAAAATCGAGGCGACACCCAGCTCTTCATCGAGCAGGTCCGCCAGGCGCTCTATGCCTCCAAGATCGCCAGCTACGCCCAGGGCTTCGTGCAGTTGGCGGCCGCCGCGAAGGAGAATGAGTGGAAGCTCGACTACCGGTCGATCGCCATGCTCTGGCGGGGCGGCTGCATCATCCGCGCCCAGTTCCTGGAGCGGATCGCCGAGGCCTATGTTGCCGAGCCGAACCTGGAAAACCTGATGCTGGCCCCCTATTTCCAGAAGGCGCTCGCCGACAGCCAGGCGGCCTGGCGGCATGTGATCGCCTCGGCCGCCACGATCGGCGTGCCGGTGCCAGGGTTCATGGCGGCACTGGCCTACTACGACGGCTACCGCCATGAGCGGCTGCCGGCAAACCTGCTGCAGGCCCAGCGCGACTACTTCGGCGCCCACACCTACGAACGCACCGACAAGCCGGGCACGTTCCACACCGAGTGGCTCGACCTCCGCCGCCCGGTTGGCTGATCGTTTCCCGTTCCCTCGCAGGAGAGACTTCCGTGGCTGACTCCTATCTCGAAAACCTGTTCGGGCTCGCGGGCCGCACGGCCGTTGTCGTCGGAGGCACGGGCGTGCTCGGCGGCGCCCTCGCCGAGGGCCTGGCCCGGGCTGGCGCGTTTGTCGTCGTGGCGGGCCGGGGTGCCGACCGGGGCGAGGCCCGTGTCGATGCGATCAAGGCTGCGGGCGGCAACGGCATGTTCGTCTCGGTCGACGCGGTCGACCGGGCGAGCGTGGCGGCGCTCCTCGAGGCTGTGATCCATGCCCGTGGCCGGGCCGACATCCTCGTCAACTGCGCCGGCGTGAATTCATCGGTGCCCTATTTCGACATTGCCGACGACGACTTCGCCAAGGTGCTCGACACCAATCTCAAGAGCACCCACCTCGGCTGCCAGATCTTCGGCTCCCACATGGTGGGGCTCGGTGGCGGGGCGATCCTGAATATCGGCAGTGTCTCGGCCGACAAGCCGCTCTCGAAGGTGTTTGCCTACTCCGCGTCGAAGGCGGCGGTCGTCAACTACACGCGAAACGTGGCCCGCGAACTCGCCCCCAAGGGTGTCCGCGTCAACGTGCTCTGCCCCGGCTTCTTCCCCGCCGAGCAAAACCGCAAGATTCTCTCGCCCGAGCGAACCGCCACGATCATGAGCCAGACGCCGATGAACCGCTTCGGCAATCCGGAGGAACTCATCGGCGCCGCGATCCTGCTCTGTGCCCCCGTGGCGGGCAGTTTCATCACCGGCACCGACCTCTACGTCGACGGCGGCTTCACAGGCATGAGGCTGTAGGCATGTCCCACACGATTGTGATCTTCGGCGCGTCCGGCGACCTCACCAGTCGAAAGCTCGTGCCTGCGCTCTACAACCTCAAGCGCAACGGCCTGCTGCCGCCCGACACGCGGATCGTGGGCTTCTCGCGGACGCCGATGACCGACGACGAGTGGCGGGTGACGCTCCGCGAGTCCACCGCCAAGCATGCCGAGGGCGAACCGCTCGACGACGCCTCCTGGCAGGAGTTCGCCAAGACCATCCACTACCAGCCGGGCGACATCGGCCGATCGGAAGACTTTCAGGGCCTTGCTGACCGTCTGCACAGGCTCGAAGGGTCCGCGGAGACGACACGGGTCTACTACCTCGCCACCGCGCCGCAGTTCTACGAGCCGGTCGTCGCGGCGCTCGGCAGCCACGGCATGGCGGCCGAAACAAACGGCCCCCGCCGCATCGTCGTGGAGAAGCCGTTCGGCACCGACCTCGCCACCGCCCGGGCACTCAACGAACATCTGCACAGCGTGTTCAAAGAACGGCAGGTGTTTCGCATCGACCACTACCTTGGCAAGGAGTCGGTGCAAAACATTTTGGCACTGCGGTTTGCCAACACGATCTTCGAACCGGTCTGGAACCGCCGCTACATCGACCACGTGCAGATCACCGTGGCCGAGGAGGTGGCGGTGGGCCGCCGCGCGAGCTACTACGACACGGCGGGCGTGCTCCGCGACATGTTTCAGAACCACCTGCTCCAGCTCCTGATGGTGACCGCCATGGAGGCGCCGGTGCGGTTCAACGCCAGCGCCGTCCGCAATGAGAAGGTGAAGGTGCTCGAGGCGATCCGGCCGCTCGAACTTGGCGAGGTGGCGGCGGCGGGAGTTCGCGGTCAGTACCGCGGCTATCTCGACGAGCCGGGCGTGCCGCCAACCAGCCAGACCGCGACCTTCGGAGCGATCCGCTTGGAGGTCGACAACTGGCGGTGGCAGGGCGTGCCGTTCTACCTGCGAAGCGGCAAGGTGATGAGCTGCCGCACCACCCAGATCGTGATCGCCTTCCGGCAGCCGCCGCTGGAACTGTTTGCCGACGGCAAGCACCGGAGCGTCCGCGAGGGCAACCGGCTGGTGATCCAGATCCAGCCCGCCGAGGGCATCCAGCTCCACTTCCACACGAAGGTCCCGGGCGGCGGGATGAAGCTGCGGCTCACCGACCTCGAGTTCAGCTACTCCCGCCAGTTCATGGGCCGGCTCCCGGAGGCCTACGAGCCGCTGCTGCTCGATGTGATGACCGGCGACGCCAGCCTCTTCGCCCGCGCCGACGAGGTGGAGAAGTCGTGGGAGATCATCGATCCATTCATCAGGGCGTGGAGCTCGGTCGACATGCCGCCAATCGATCCCTACATCGCCGGCGAATGGGGGCCCAAGGCGAGCGTTGACTGGATGGCGGCCCAGGGCCGAACCTGGTTCGACACCTGCCCCGTCCTGAAGTGACGACTGCCGAGCCTCACGCTGCTACGATGGCCGTCACCATGCTGGCCCCATTCCAAGCCCCCACGCTCTCGATCGGCGGCATCACGCTCGCCTCCCCCGTGGTGCAGGCTGCGCTCTCCGGCTACAGCGACCGCGCGATGCGGGTGCTCGCGCGGCGGCACGGGGCGGCCTACTCGCTCGGCGAGGTGCTGCTCGACACATTCGTCGCCGTGGTCGGCCGCAACAAGCGCAACCTCGCCCGGATCGCCGTCTCACCCGAGGAGCATCCGGTCGGCGGCCAGCTCATGGGCTCGAACCCCGACGATTTCCCCCCCGCCGCCCGCCGGCTCGTGGCGGAGGGTTTTGACGTCATCGACATCAACTTCGGCTGCCCCGTGAAGAAGGTGCTCGGCCGCTGCCGCGGCGGCTATCTGCTCAGTGTGCCGGAGACGGCGCTCGAAATCGTGTCGCGTGTCCGCGAGGCGGTGCCGCCGGAAGTGCCCGTCACGCTCAAGATGCGCCGGGGCATCGACGATTCGCCGAAGAGCGCCGACCGGTTCTGGACGATCTTCGACGGGGCCTTTGCCCGGGGCGTCGCCGCCATCACGGTCCACGGCCGCACCGTGCAGCAGAAATACGTCGGCCCAAGCAACTGGGAGTTTCTTGCGTCCGTGAAGCGGCACGCGGGCAGCCGCACCGTGATCGGCTCCGGCGATCTTTTCTCCGCCGAGGCCTGCGTCGCCATGCTGCGGCAGACCGGCGTCGATGGCGTGAGCATCGCGCGGGGAGCGATCGGCAACCCGTGGATCTTCCGGCAGACGCTCGCACTCCTGGCCGGTGAGACACCGCCGCCACCCCCCACGATCCACCAGCAGGCCGACATGCTCCGCGAACACTTTCAACTCTCCGAGGAGCTGCACGGCGCCGATCTGGCCGGCCGGCTGATGCGGAAGTTTGCGATCAAGTATGCCCGGCTGCACCCCGAATACCTGCCGGTTCGCACCGCCTTCGTCGACGTGAAGGTGAACGCCAACTGGTCTGATGTGCTTGCGCGGTTCTACGCCGACGACGGCCCCGGCCGCGACCCCGCCGCCGACATCGACGAAACGACGGAGTGTTAGCGGTTGGGTTCACGCGAACCATGCCGCGATGCAAGATCCCATCGCTGACGCTCCGGGCTTGTATCGGATAGGGACACATCCCATCGCTCACGCTCCGGGCTTGTATCGAACGGGGCACCCCGCCCAATACAAGCCCCCGGCGTAAGCCGGGGGATCGCGAACCGGCGTGAAAGCCGGATACGAAAGCGAACGTCCGGCGACGGGGCATGGGCAGCCCCGAACCGCTGCTACGCAATCTGCCGCTACGCCATCGCCCGCTCAATCTCCGCCCGCACCTCGGCATTATCCTCGGCAGA
>CANHYS010000294.1 GCA_947464585.1 Planctomycetaceae bacterium
CCGAGGCCGCCTGTTGGGCGCTCTTGGCGATCTCGTGGATGCTCGACACGAGATTGTCGATCGAGCCCGCCACCGTGCCGGCGTTGCTGCTCACCTGCTCGGCCGCCGCCGAGACGAGATTGGCCTGGGCTGTGGTCTCTTCGGCGGCTGCACTCATCTGCTGGCTCACACTCGTCAGTTCTTCCGAGGAACTGGCCAACGCATGCGTGTTGTGGACGATGCCGTCGACAAGGGCAGCCTGGCGGTTGGTTTCCCGCGTGAGCCGCCGGGCGATGCCGGACGACACGAGCAGCACACCGGCCGTCGTCAGGCCGAAAATAGTGAGTGCGAAGTTACGGAGCCGTTGGATGGGGGCAAGCACCTCCGCCTGATCGATTTCGGAGATGAGTGCCCACCGGACCGTGCCCCGTTCGGAGGCGTCGTCACGGTGGATCGTGACGGGACACCAGGAGGAGAGCACGGGAGTGTCGCGGTAGTCGATCCCCAGGGCCGTTCCAGACATGCCTTCGTCGAGCGCGCTTTTCACCGGCGCCGTGTTCACCTTGATCTTCGGATCGATGATCGTGGTGGTCACGCCGAGGTCGGCGGCAAACCGGGAGTTGCTGCGGAACATCCGGTCGGGTCCGATCGCGTAGGTTTCGCCCGTCTTGCCCATGCCCGTGGTCTCCCCGATGATCTCGTTGGCCCGATCGATCGGAATCTGAAAGGCGACGACGCCGACCAGTTGCCGGCCGTCGAAGAGCGGCGCCGCGATGAAGCTGGCGGGTGCCATGAAGGAGGGGAAGTAGCGGGCAAATGGCCCGTATGCCACGGCGTCGCGCCGCCCGCTGCCGACGGCTTCCAGGAAAGCGGTCGCGAGGCTGGTGCCGACCAGTTGCCCGCTCCGCAGCGAGGCGGCGAAGTCGGGCTCCTTGTGCACCGTGTAGACGATGTTGCCCGTGACGGCGTCGATGAGAAACACGTCCGCCAATCCGTATTTCTCGAGGATGCTCCGGAACAGTGGATGGAAGCTGGCATGCACTTTCGAGTAGGTGGACAGGTCGTCGGCCGCATCGAGGAGGAGCTTTGAGCCGAGGGCATGCTCGTTGTTGCGGATGTAGAGGAATTGCAGATAGGCGGCGGTGTCGTCGAGCGATTCCAAGTGCGGTTTGGTGATCGGATCCCCGTCCGTTCGCTTGCGATACTCCGTGGCAAACTCGCCGGCATAATGCGACTCCAATTCACGGCGGGCCCGAGCCACGGCCTTGTCGTCGGCCTTGTTGTCGGCGAGGACGGTGGTGAAGGCGGCCTGGAATTGCTTGCACGCGTCGATCGCCATGCGATCCTCGGAGAGCACGCGAAGCTCGTCGTGCAATGTCTGGAAGTAGCGTTCCACCGACTTCGCCGTGATCGTGCGGACGGTTTCCAGCTTGCTGAACGCTTCAGCGGTCAAGGCACTGGCCGCCGAGCGATAGGTGGCGATGCCCATCAATGCCAGGGGAATCAGCGAGACGCCCAAAAGCGACAGGAGCAGTTTGTTGCCAAGCAGGGATCGCCAAGTCTCGGCCGCGGCCGCCGCCTGCGGTCGGTGGTTGGAGGCTGTCGCGTCGATGTCATATGCCGCCATGCGATACTCCCTGTCGATTGAGAAATGGCTCACGCTGCCGGGCGAGCGCCTGTACTATGCGCTGCGGATCGAGAAAATGCACGAGTCTGCCTGCATCGGCGTAGACGCCGGTGACGGCATCATGGGCCGATTCGGGGGCTGCTCGAGACGGCTGTTCGATGTCGTGGTCTGCCACCTCGATCACCTCGAGCATCTCGTCGACGAGCAGGCTGTACCAATCGTCAAGAAGGCTGAGCACCAGATGTGTGCCGCCGATGGACGGTGCAGCGGCGGGCAGGCCGAGCCTGCGCCGCATGTCGATCACGGGCACGATTCGCCCCCGCAGATGGATGAGACCGATCACCGCCTCCGGCGCATGTGGCACGCGGGTGATTTTCCCGTCGCGGAGCACCTCGGCCACCCCGATCGAGGCGACCGCGAAGCAATCGGAGCCGACGACAAAACAGCAGTATCGGGTTTCGTGTGGCTGGACGGGCATGGTGGATGGGATCATGAGTGTGATCCGGCAGTGGGAACGAGCGCCGCCAGATCGAGCAGCTCCGTAGCGATCCCACCGATGGCGAACGTTCCCGCCACGCCGGGAGCGGCGATCGACGGCTGGAGCATCGAATCAGCCGCTGCGACATCGACGATCTGCCGTACCGCGATGCCGATCCCGCCGCAGCGACCGTCGAGCACGACCAGGCTGACGGAGCCCGTGTCGTCATGGACGGCCTGAGTGCCAAGGAGCATGTCAGCATCGACGACGGGAGTGAAACGGTCGCCTCGTCGCACGAGTCGCTGGCCGCCCACGGCCTGAAGCTCCTGCCCGTCGAACTTCTCGAGGCGGACGACGGTGTCGACGGGCACCGCGATGCGACGGCCGGCGATGGTGCGGCAGACCAGATAGCTGTCGTTCGCGCAGATCGCCGTCGCGACGGCTTCATCGCCGCGCCGCGGCTGCGGTGGAAGGTCCTTGGCCCGGAGAATGCCGCGGAGGTCGAGGATCAGCACCACGCCGCCGTCGCCGAGAACCGTGGCCCCTGAGTAGATGCCCATCTGTGCCAGAAGGCTGCCAATCGGCTTCACGACGATCGTCGACAGGCTGGCCGCCTCCATGCTCGTCACGGCATGGGCGGCTCGGGACGTGGATGGGTCGCCGGCAGCGACTCCGGTCTGCGTGCCGTCGACGACGAGCCCAAACTCGTGGTCGTCGACCCGAACCAGCACGACCGTGCCGTTCTCACGGGCGGCCGTGGTCGGCCGGAGCCCCAGGAATTCGTCGAGGAAGACCACGGGCACGAGGCGGCCACGCACGCGGATGACGTCGGCTCCGGCGAGGCCCTCGATCCGCGGGCCGCCATCGGCCCGCAGCGACACCAACTCGCCGACGGCGGCCTGCGGCAGGGCAAACCGTTCCGTGGCGCACCGCAACACGAGCGCCGGGATGATCGCCAATGTGAGTGGCACACGGACACGGACCGTCGTGCCAAGGCCAGGACGGCTGCTGAGATCGACGGTGCCACCGATCGCCTCGATGTTCGTTTTGACGACGTCCATGCCGACGCCGCGGCCCGACACGCTCGTCACCTGGGCAGCCGTGGAGAAACCGGGCTCGAAGATGAACTGGAGCACGCGTTCGTCGGGGAGCACGGCGGCGGCGGCGGCGTCGATCAGCCCGCGGGCAACGGCCTTCTCGCGGACCGCCTCCACCGGAATGCCGGCCCCGTCGTCCTGCACCTCGATCGTCACCTGCCCGCTCTCGTGGAAGGCCCGCAGCAGGAGCCGACCGGCTCGCGGCTTCCCTGCGGCCTCGCGCACGGCCGGGGGTTCGATGCCGTGATCGACAGCGTTGCGCACCAGGTGGGTGAGCGGATCGCGGATGCTCTCGATCAGGGTGCGGTCGAGTTCGGTGTCGGCACCGTCGATCACCAGTTGCACCTCCCGTCCACAGGCGACGGCGACGTCGCGCACGGTGCGTGGAAACTTATTGAACACATGCTCGATCGGCTGCATCCGTGTCTTGACCGCCGCCTCCTGCAGGGAGTTGGTGACGGTGTTGATCCGATGGATGACGCCTTCGAGAGTGGGGTCGGTGGATTCGATGCTGCGGAGTTCGTTGCGGGCGAGGACAAGTTCGCCCACCAGATCGAGAATCGATGCCAGCAGGCCGACGTCGACCCGGATGGACGAGTCGGAAGCCTGGGCAGCCAGCTTTCCGGAAGGTGCGGCTGGCGGTGAGGGCGTTGCGGGAACTGCGGCAACGGGAGCAACTGCTGTCGCGGGCGTCGGCGCTGCGGCAGCGGGCACGGCTGGCGATGGGGTGACGAGCAATTCAGCCGGCGGTGGCACGACGGGAATTGCAGCCGGCGGTGGCACGACGGGGATTTGAGCCGGCGCAGGGGCGGCCGTCGGCTCACCGACATCCTCTGATGCCACGGCCGCGAGCGTCTGGGATAGCTCGCGAAAGTCCTGCTCCCCCTCGATACCGGTCTCTTCGATCGCCTGAATGATCGACCGCACCGCGTCGATCATCGAATAGAGCGTGCCGGTGACACGATCATTGAGCTGGATCTTGCCATCCCGCAGCCGGCCAAGGAGGTGCTCGCCGCTATGCGTCAGGGCCCCGAGTTTGGAGAAGCCGAAGAAGCCGCTGTTGCCCTTGATCGTGTGCACCGTGCGAAAAATGCTCGCCAGCCGCTGGGGGTCGTCGGGGCGTTCCTCCAGCGCGATCAGGTCGCGGTCGAGTTGATCGAGGTTCTCGC
>CANHYS010000295.1 GCA_947464585.1 Planctomycetaceae bacterium
CGCCTCGATGCAGTCGATGATCCGCGCGAGCGAATACCGCCGGTCACGGCCGCCGATCCCCTTGTGGATGTTCCAGCTCAGCAGTCGCATGGAATGGAACGCTGACCGCGGTCAGCCTTTCTGCTTCTGTCGCATGTAATACCGCTGCAGTCGGGCCACGCACGGGCGGCCATCGGGGCTCTTGATCGCGCAGGCGGCATCGGGCTGGCCAGCCTGCTGCACGACTGCCCGCACCCGACTGGGCACCGGCTCCGCGAGGTCGGCGTCGATGTCGTCCACGGTAAGACCGTGACAGCAGCAGAGCGGGCCGGCGGGATCCTTGGGCCAGTAGAGGCCGTGGGCGGCGTCCGCATCCACGCTCCGTTCAAACAGGTCAAAGTAGGCGACGGGGCAGGCGTCGGTGGCGCACCAGTAGGCCGGCTCACCGAGCGACTCGGCCGCGTCCGAGGCCAGGTGGGCCCGCAGCGTTTCAGGCCCAACCGGCAGGCCATCCGCACCGCAGCGGGGGCACCGCGGCGGCAGGCTCGAATCGGGCTCCTTGCAGAAGGCCTTGTTCATGATCACTCTGGCTTCAGGATCACTCTGGGTCCAGACACATATCTTCCCGCTCACGCGATTGTACTCTACGCTCCCATCATGCACGCCCACGACGACATCCGCATCGGCACGCTTGTCCCCGCGCACGACCGCACTGCAGACGTGGTCCGCCAACTCCTCCCGTTCGGCTTTGAAACCTTTCAGATCAGCTTCGGCAAGAGCGTCGGCGACGTCGACCTCTCCGGGCTGGCTGACGCCGTCCGGCGGGTGCTCGAAGACTGCCCGGTCGTCAGCGGCGACCTGCCGCCACGCGTCAGCTCAATCGGCGTCTACGGCAATCCGCTCACGAGCCCCGAAACGGTTCGCGACTGGGAGCGGCTCATCGATGCCGCCCCCAGCTTCGGCTGCGACATCGTGTCGGGCTTCGCCGGGCGGATTCCGGGCCGGCCGGTGCCCGAGTCATATGGCCGATTCGGCGAGGTCTTTCGGCCGCTCGCTGCCCGCGCAGAAGAGAAGGGGGTGCGGCTGGCTTTTGAAAACTGCGAGGCCCGTGGCACGTGGGAGGCGGGCGATCGCAACATCGCCCATGCCCCGCAGGCCTGGGAGGCGATGTTCGGCGAGGTGGAGAGCCCGGTGATCGGCCTCGAGTGGGAGCCGTGCCACCAGATCGTCAGCTTCGTCGATCCGCTGCCGCAGCTGCGACGCTACTGCCACCGCATCTGGCACATCCACGGCAAGGACGCGACGGTGTTGTGGGAGGTGGTCCGCGAGCACGGCATCCGCGGCGGCGTGCAATACATCCACCACCGCACGCCAGGCTTCGGCGACACCAACTGGACCGACCTGATCAGCACGCTCAGGCTCCACGGCTGGCGGGGCAGCATCGACATCGAGGGCTTTCACGATCCCGTCTACCGCGACGCCCTCGAGACCACCGGGCAGGTCGCGGCGCTCGACTATCTCAAACGCTGCCGCGGCGGCCGCTTCGTGCCGAACGTTTTTTAGAGCGTCTGCACGGTAGAGGCCGCTCACGCACTCGCCCGCACCGCGGCCGACATCGCGTTGATCACCTGCCGCAGCTCGTCGGGCGTGATCGTGAACGGAGGCACGGCATACATCACGTTGCCGATCGGCCGCAGCCAGACGGAGTGTTCGAGGATCAAGGGCGCGAGCTGCTTTCGATCGAACGCCTTCTCCGTTTCAACGGCGAGAAACCCGCCGCGGCAGCGGACCTCCCGCACGTGCCCGAGGGCGGCAAGCGGCTCGAGCCACTCACGGCCCATGTGTTCGATCGCAGCCACCCGTTCCGCCACAGGCTCCCGCTCGAAGAGGTCGAGCGACGCATGAGCCGCCGCACAGCAGAGCGGATTGCCCATGTAGGTTGGGCCGTGCATCAGCGCATGGTCGGCATGGTCGCTATAAAACGCAGCAAAGACCTCCGTGGTCGCCATTGCCACGGCCATCGGAAGTGTGCCCCCGGTCAAAGACTTGCCGAGGCAGAGAATGTCGGGCACCACGCCGGCCCAGTCGCAGGCGAGCCGTTTGCCGGTCCGCCAGAAGCCCGTCCCGATCTCGTCGGCGATGAACAGGAGCCCCGCCGCCCGCGTGACCTCCGCCAGCCGCCGCAACTGGTCAGGTGAATGGAACCGCATGCCGGTCGCACACTGCACGAGCGGCTCGACGATGACGCCAGCGCACTGCCCCCCCACACCCTTGAGAAACTCAGCGAAGGCTCGCCAGCCCGCCTCGTCGGCCGGCAGTTCCTGCGGATATTGCTCAAGCAGGAATCCACGAAAGTGCCGGTGCATGCTGTCGTCGGGATCGCACACGCTCATCGCGCCGCTGGTGTCACCGTGGTAGGAATGCCGCAGGCAGACGAACCGCTTTCTCGCCGGCTCGCCCCGGTTCATCCAGAACTGCACCGCCATCTTCATGGCCACCTCGACGGCCACGGAACCGGAGTCGCAGAAGAATGAGTGGCTCAGACTGCCAGGCATCAGCGCTGCGAGACGATCCGCCAGTCGCACCGCCTGCGGATGATCGATGCCGCCGAGCATCACGTGTGGCATCCGGTGGGCCTGATCCACGATGGCCGCCACGATGTGCGGATGGCGATGGCCGTGGCAGACGGTCCACCACGACGAGAGGGCGTCGATAATCTTCTGGCCCGAGTCGAGTTCGAGCCACGATCCCTCCGCGGCGACCACATGCAGCGGTTCCCCGGCCGTTTTCATCTGGCAATATGGCCGCCAGAGCGTGAGATCCGACAGCATTGGTTCGACTGTCGGTGAAGGGGATGGGATGGGATGTGTTGTTGCCATGAATACCACTACGCCAATACCACTACGCTCTGAGCGACTAAGCCTTGAGATGACGGGCCAGCCACTCGCGGGTGCGTTGCCACATCGCATCGGAGAGCACGTGGCCGACGCCGGGCTCGATGAACGAGCTGAAGCGGTCGGGAACCCCCGCCTCACGATACGCCTTCCCGATCCGTTCGACGCCGGTCCGCACTTCCTCGATCGGGCTGCCCTTGTCGGTCTCCCCGAAATTGAGCAGCAGCGGCCGCGGCGCGATCAGGGCGGCGATGTCGGGGGTATCACCGTATTGATGGATGCCGGGAATGAAGTTGGGGAAGCAGTGGAGCAGGTGGGTCCGCTCGATCGCGGCGTAGGTGGGCAGGCAGCAGTTGCCCACGAGGCACTTCAGCCGCTCGTCCCACGGGCCCACGAGCCACGTGTGCGTCGATCCCATCGAGTGTCCGTAGCAGCCGATACGGCTGGCATCGACCTCGGGCCGCGCTGCGAGGACGTCGATCGCCCGCCGCATGTCGAGGATGTTTTTCCAGGCCATGCAGCGGCCCGCCACGGTCAGCCGCAGAAACTCGAACCGTTCATAGTTGCCCTTCTCGAGCACCGGGCTCTGCCGCTCCTCGAAGCAGACCGCGTCGGGGCAGATCACAACGTAGCCCTCCTTGGCCAGCGCCGCGCCGGTGTGGTGCATCGGGTTTCCGGCCAGGCCGGCCGGCTCACTCTTGCCCAGGTGCCATTCGCCGGCGTGCTGGTGCCACACGGCGACCGCGGGCGCGGGGTGAGCGGCATCAACGCCGTCCGGGATCAGCACGAACGCAGGCACACGGTCGCCCGGCTCCACTTCGTAGTCGATCGACTCGATCCGGTAGCCGTCCTTGCGACCGCTATCGATCCGCATCCCGCGAAACTCGACAGGCTCACGCGAGCGAACGTTGAGCGGGCAGGCCTCGGGCCACGGCCCGCCGAGACACTCGAGCAGGTGATCACGAAACGTTTTTTCACGCTGAGCCACAGTGGCCTCCGCCGCAGCAACGTTCGACACAGGCTGCGACGCCAACGTTGCCGCCGCAAGTCCCGTGGCCGCCATGCCGACGAAACCGCGCCGGTCGGTCGCGACGGCGTCATGGGCCTGCGGTCGTTCTGTCTTCATGATCGCTCCTGGAGTGCTGCCACCCTACGGCATGCGCAAGGACTCGAGATAGGCCAGCAGATCGGCCGCTTCGGCAGCGGTCAGGTCGCGGAGCAGGTGCTCCGGCATGAGCGACACCTTCTGCGGTTCCATCTGCTCGACCTCGGCCATCGGCAGTTCGACTGTCTTGTTTTCGGCGTCGCGCAGCACGACCGACTCGTCGGTCTTCGAGACGACGAGCCCGGTCACCACCCGGCCGTCCGCGGTCTCCACGACCCACGACTGGTACTTCGGGTCGATCGTCTTCGACGGTTCGAGCATGCTCTCGAGCAGCTTCGCACGATCGAGCCTGCCGGCGATGGCCGTCAG
>CANHYS010000296.1 GCA_947464585.1 Planctomycetaceae bacterium
CTCGTCTACAACACCCTCCAGCATCACGAGGCCCCGGGCTGTAAGAGTGACCTGCTCTACAAGGGCGGACTGCAAGACCGCTCCCGGCTCGTCTGGCGAGGCATGATCAAGGTGGACAAGGCCGCGCAGAAGACGGACGGCTACCAGCGAAACGACAATCTCATGCTCTCGCGTGAGGCCCGGGCCGACTCGATCCCAGGCCTCGAGATCGAGGCCGACGATGTCCGCTGCACGCACGGTGCCACCAGCGGCCGCGTCGACGAGGAGCAGATCTTCTACGCTCAGGCCCGCGGGCTCTCCGCCGACGAGGCGGCCCGACTCGTCGTGGCCGGGTTCTTCCAGCAGGTCTTCGATCGAATCACGATCCTCCCAGTCCGCGAGGCTCTGGCCCGGGCGATCGGCAGCCGTATTCGCCGTATCAGCTGAAGGAACAAACACCATGGCCGAGTTCATCCGCGTGGCCGACGTGTCGGAAGTCTCCGATCCGGGCAAGCACCTGGTCGAAGTGGAGGGCGAGGTGGTCGCGCTCTTCCACGTGGAGGGTCGCTTCTATGCGATCGACGACGTCTGCACGCACGACGGCGGCCCGCTCGTCGACGGCGAACTCGTGGGCTACAAGATCGCCTGTCCGCGGCATGGGGCGAAGTTCGACATCCGCACCGGCGCCGCCCTTTCGATGCCGGCCGTGCGACCGACCCGGGCCCACGCCGTGAAGGTGGACGCTGGCGGTGTCTGGGTGGCACTGGGTTCCGGCCCGGGGGCCACGCCCGGCCCCAACAACCAGGCTGCCGACTTCCGAAGCTACACGCCGACCAATACCGCCGCAGCCGCGGCCGAAGCCGCTCCTGCCTCACCAGCGGCGGCAATAGCAACGCCGGCAGCCGGTGACTCGACGGCGGCGACCGTCGGCGCGACGGCGACTGTTGTGGCGTCTGGGGTGGCGTCTGGGGTGGCGTCTGGGACAGACGGCATTCCCAGCGAAGAGGCCGTCCGCGAGTGGCTCAAGGAGGTGAAGGATCCTGAACTGTTCGTCAACATCGTCGACCTGGGACTGATCTACGGTGTCACGCTCTCGCCATCAGCCGACACCCCAGGCAAGCAGCACGTGTCGATCGACATGACGATGACAAGCCCCGCCTGTCCGGCCGGTCCGCAGCTGATCGCCGACACGAAGCGGGCCGTCGGCAGCCGAGAGTCGATCGCGGCCGTCGAGGTGCGGATCGTGATGGACCCACCCTGGACGCCCGACCGCATGACCGACGCCGCCCGCGACCAGCTCGGCATATTCTGAATACACGCGACGGCTCGGCATCCTGCCGACCGTCGCTTGGCCGACTCCGTCGGCTGGTTCTTACCCGGCCCTCCGGGCCTGGCGTCGTGGGCGGCGCGACGGAACCCCATCGCTCACGCTCCGGGCTTCTATGCCCGCATACAAGCCCCCGGCGCGAGCCGGGGGATCCGGATCAGGCGTGATCCCATCGCTCACGCTCCGGGCTTGTATGAAATCGGAATCATCCGTGAGGGGCTGCCCATGCCCCGAGAGCCGGCGTTGCTCGGGCACCGATCCGTCTCAGCGGATTGGTCGACGAAGCGAACGTCCGGCGACGGGGCGTGGGCAGCCCCGAACCGTCACCTGCAAACCAATGCGAGCGGCGGCCTACGCGCTCTTGTGCCGGGCCGCTTCGCGGATTGGCACCACCGGCTCCGTTCCCGCGACGTTTCGATCGTTGATCACGTAGGTGCTGCCGTTGTTCTCCGGCAGGTCGAACATGATGTCGAGCATCACGTCCTCCATGATCGACCGCAGCCCGCGGGCACCGGTCTCCTTCCGCATCGCCCGACGGGCGATCGCCACGAGCGCCTCGTCGGTGAACTCGAGCTTGCAGTTCTCCACGCCGAACAGCTTTTGATACTGCTTCACGAGCGCGTTCTTCGGCTCGCGGAGCACCTTCACAAGCGCGGTCTCGTCGAGCGGTTGCAGCGAGGAGATCACTGGAAGGCGGCCCACCAGCTCGGGGATCAGGCCGAACTCGAGGATGTCGTCGGAGTCGACCTGCGGCAGGAGTTCCGAGAGATCGGCGTCGCCGCGGTAGCCGCTGGGCTGACCGAAGCCGATCGTCCGCTTGCCGAGCCGGCGGGCGATGATCTTGTCGATGCCGACGAACGTGCCACCGCAGATGAAGAGGATGTTCGAGGTGTCGATCTGGATGTACTGCTGCTCGGGGTGCTTGCGGCCGCCCTGGGGTGGCACGTTGGCCACGGTGCCCTCGAGCATCTTCAAGAGAGCCTGCTGCACACCCTCGCCCGAGACGTCGCGGGTGATCGAGACGTTCTGGCTGGTCTTGCCGATCTTGTCGATCTCGTCGATGTAGAGCACGCCCCGCTGGGCGGCCTCGATGTCGAAATCGGCCGCGTTGAGCAGTTTGAGGAGCAGGTTCTCCACGTCCTCACCCACGTAGCCCGCCTCAGTGAGCGTGGTGGCATCACCGATGGCAAATGGCACGTCCAGAATCTTGGCGAGCGTGCGGGCCAGTAGCGTCTTGCCCGAACCGGTGGGGCCGAGCATCAGGATGTTGGACTTGTCGACCTCGACGTCGCCCCCCTCGCTGCCGAGGTTGAGCCGCTTGTAGTGGCTGTGGACGGCGACCGCGAGCACCCGCTTGGCGTGCTGCTGGCCGATCACGTATTGATCGAGGTGGCCGACGATCTCGCGGGGAGACGGAATGGTGGTAAACAGCTGTTTGCTCGTGCCACGCCGCCGCTTCTCCTGATCAAGGATCGACTGACAGAGGTCGATGCACTCGCCGCAGATGTAGACGTCGCCCGGTCCCTCGACCAGCGGGCCCACGTCGCGGTAGCTCTTGCGACAGAACGAACAGAAGGCGTTCTTCTTGGTCGTCCCACCGGCACCACGGCGTCCCAACCCGCCGACATCTTTCCCTGATGGCATGCTTCAGTTCCTCGAGAAATCGTTCCCCGCCTGTTCAATCACAGGCTGCTGCCCCACTGCCCTACGAAATGCCCGCCCGCGGTTGGCGGTCGGACTCCTTCGTATCGAGCCGCACGTGCGGCTCGACGAGCGTAGATATTTTTCGGTATTCCTCTTCGCTAAGCACACCCTTGTCCCGCAGATTTTTGTAGCCGACAAGCGAGCTTTCCCAATCGCCATGATCGGCACCCGAATCGAGCCACCACGACCTGACTGCGACGATCGCAGCGATCCCGATGGCCACGAGGAGCCCGAGCAGCACGGCACTGATCAGAAACGCTTGCACTGCAAACAGCCTCGTTGCGGAGGACGGTCGCCCAGAAGGAAGTGGCTTCTCGGACGCCAATACGGCCCTGCACGGCACCTGCATTATGGCCGCCGGCTCCACATTGGGTCCAGAAAGATCCCCCCACTTTTCGCAGGCTCCACAGGCTGTGGCAATGGCAAAGTCGGCAGCCTCGAAACGGGCCGGTTTTCCCGCTTGTGACGAAAAAACGCGACTTTCCGCGCAGGATGGCCGATCTGTTGCGATATGGCTCGCTGCTCCCAACCACACTCACTGCCAGGCCTGAATTTCGGGCTGCCACGCGGCATCGGCCCGTGGCAGAGCCTGGTGATGGCCGTTGCACTGGCCTGTTTGGCCGGCGCAGGCAGCCTGTCGCCGCTGTTCGCCGCGACCGACGTTCCGGCTGAACAAGGCCGGCTCCCGGAACTGGTGCGAACAAAACACCGTACATTTTCGATCCCCTTCCGCCTGCCCGCCGCCCAAGATGCTGACGCCGCACCGCAGCGGGTCGTGATGAGCGTGTCGAAGGATCTGGGCGGCACGTGGGAGGCAGCAGGGGAAACTGCCCCATCGGCTGGCACGTTCACCTACAATGCCGGGGCAGATGGCGAATACTGGTTCCGCCTGCGAGCGATCGACCGCAAGGGGCGGGCCCGCGGCGGCGAGGGGCCCGACATGAGAGTGCTCGTCGACGCGGCTGGTCCGCGGCTCGCAGCCCGGGTGTGGAAGGGCGCGGACGGCGAGATCCTCTGCCGCTATGCCGCCATCGACGACTCGATCCGTATGGAGTCGCTGAAAGTAGAATACCGAACCGCTGATGCCCAAGGCTGGAAGACCGTCGCTGCCCAGGGCGTGCTGTCCCGCGAATCTCCGGCCCATCTCGTCGGCGAGGAAATCTGGTGGGCGGGTGAAAAAGTCGAGGCTCTGTCGGCACGGATCACCGTGTCGGACTCTGCCGGCAACCAGACCGTGCGGCAGTTCACGATGGAGCCAACCGATCCCAACGTCGACCAAACGGCGCTCGCCCGGGAACTGGGCGCCCCCAGCCTGCCCACGCAGCAGCC
>CANHYS010000297.1 GCA_947464585.1 Planctomycetaceae bacterium
CGCGAGCTGCTCCATCTGGAACCGCTCGATCTTGCGCATGCCGGCCATGAGCGTCGGATCCTTGCCGTGATGCGAGAACCCGTGGTAGCTCCCCTCGGGGCCGACGGCGGCGGTATCGAACGATCCCGGCACCTCGATCGTGGCCACGCGGGTGGAGTCGGTCTGCAACGCGAGCAGAACGAGATCGAAGAGGATCGGCACCTGCTGGGTGACGCTGCCGTCGCGTGGCTCCGCGATGCCGGCCGCAGGCCGCGGCCGCGAGAGCCAGGCCTTTTCCTGCTGAAGCGTGGTCTCCACCTCACGGATGGAGCTGAGATAGTGGTCGAACTTGCGTCGGTCGTCAGCGGAGAGACGCGGCTCCATGCCGCGGGCCTGATCGAGGACGGCGTCGAGAATCGAGCCGCGGCGGTCGTAGGTGGCGATCTGCCGCGTGGTGGCCTCCGGCGGGTCGTCGCGAAAGAGCAGTCGAAACACCTCGCTTACCTTCTGGATCGGCGGCACAAGCACGCCGCTGCGGGTCCAGGAGAGTTCTGCGCCGCCGGTGCCGGCAGGGCCCGCGGCCGTGTTGAGCACCGGAAACCGTGTCTGGCCGACAACCGCTCGGCCCAGGAACTGGTCGAGTGTGATGTTGCCGTCGGGCATCGTGGCGGCGTCGGCCGACTTGACCCCGGAGAGGAACGTGTGCGTGAGCCCATGGCCGCCGTTGGCGCCGTGGTCGAGGTTCGAGAAGACGGTGAAACGTTCACGATGCTTTTCGAGCGGGGCCAGATTGACCGGCAGCTTCGCATCGGGTCCATCGCCGATTGGAAAAAAGTCTTCCCTCAGCATGCCGAAGGGATTCGCGACGCAGACGAATCGCCGGGCAGTTGGGCCGGCGGCCTCGCTGCCGAGCGACTCCCCGAGTGATTCAAAGAACGGCAGCGCAAGGCATACGCCCCCTGCCCGCAGCACGCGGCGGCGGCTCATCGCACGGGCGTTCACCGGGACCTTTGTCATTGCCAACCTCCTCCCCGACCCTATCACACGCTCTGCAGGGCCGGTCCGCCTGACCCAAAACGTCAAACAAATGACCGTAAATGCCTATCCTGATTCGGTATTGTTATCGGTGGTAGAGGTCGGGGAAGCAACTCGCTGACTCGCCAGCCGTGCCTCCTCGCAAGAAGCCACGACGAAGGATGATTGCTATGCGATCTGACACGAGCACCAGCCGCCCCGCATCAGCGCGTCAGAAACGCTGCGGCCGCGCGGCTCATGGTTTGCCCCTCGGCTTTACGCTCGTTGAACTCTTGGCGGTCATCGCGATCATCGGCACGCTCGTCGGCCTGCTCTTGCCTGCCGTGCAGTCGGCACGAGAATCGGCTCGCACGACAGCATGTACCAACAAGCTCCGGCAGCTTGCCATCGGCGTAATCAACTCCGAACAAGCGAAGCGATGGTATCCCTCAAACGGTACCAACCCGAGTTATAATAGTACTTTTTCATTCCTGCCCGAAACGCTGCCCTTCATCGAAGAGCAGGCGGTGTATGACAGGATCTACCCGCTGATGATCGCAGGATCGGCTCCAAACGCCGCGACCTTTCGTGGGATCGCGATTGCCGCGTTTCGCTGTCCGTCGGATGCGCTCGAAAAGGACTCCGATTTGAGCGGTGAGCCGACCAACTATCGCTGCAGTATTGGCGACATCTTTGATGCAAGCAGGGCGGCACGGCGAGGCCCGTTCGGGGCGAATGGGACTGCGCCCGGCGGATCACAATGGTCCAAGCCGTCGATGGTGACCGACGGTCTTTCCAATACCGTCCTGCTGGGCGAGGCCACGGTCTACCGGTTGAACTCGCCGGACGTGCGGAAGGGCATGCTGCAGTTCACCGGCTTTACAAACACATCGCAACCGCTGTCCTGCCTTCAGGCCCTCGCAAGCCCGAGTTGGGACACCATCAGCAGCGACATGACTGGCGCAGTGTTATCTGGCACTCGCTGGCTGCATAACGACTTCGTCCGTTTCCAGACGGTCTTGCCGCCCAATGCGCCGACCTGCTCCACGTCGGCGACGGCTTTGGCCGGCGGCCTGCTGCCGTCGGCGAGCAGCTACCATCCGGGCGGAGCGAATGTGGCGATGTGCGATGGCTCGACCCGATTCGTCGACGAAACGATCGACACCGGCGACCTTTCCCTGACCCTCAAAAGCAGTCCGGCCACGGATCCCTACTATATCTGGAAATACATCGGCCCGTCCCGCTGGAACGGCGTCTGGGGCCAGTTGGGCAGCCAGAAGGGCGGCGAGGCGATCAACAGATGATCTCTTGCCTGATCTCTTGGCGACGACGGTTCCTGACAGAGCCCACGCGGCCCACGCTTCTGGTGCTCCTCGCCATCGGCCTGCTGGCGACCGGATGCAGCCATAGTCTCAAGCGGCCTCTCGTGCATCCCGTGAAAGGCCGGGTGACGCTCGACGGCCAGCCACTTGAAGGAGTGGGCGTGTCGTTCAGTCCGGTCGTCAAAGGCCAAGGTGTCACGGCCTTCGGAAAAACGCTCGCTGACGGGAGCTACACGCTGACCTCCACCCGCGGTGGCACCCTGGGTGCTGGGGCCATGGCGGGCGAGTATGCCGTGATGCTGCAGAAATTCGTCGATGTCGCCCCCGATGCCGTGCCGCCCGAGTTTGCAGCCGCGGCGGGCGACCCTTCGCGGTCGGTGCAGCAGTGGTTTTCCAAGCAGGAGACAACCCGCGTCGAAGACGAAAAGACCGTGCGGTATGTCATCCTCGGCCTCCTGCCCGAGGCCTACGGCAACGCGGAAATGTCGGGCCTGCGAGCGACCGTCAATCCGGGCGCCAATTCCGGTCCGACGTTCGAGTTTGATCTGCAGCGAGACTTCCGCGGCACGAGGCCTCAGAAATGAACTCACTGGCGAAAAAACCTGTCGTCATCGCGTTGCTGCTCGCAGCCGCCTGCATTCAGCTGAACGCCGAGGAAGCGACACCCGTTGCCGGCTGGACCGAAGACTTCAACACGGGCTCGTGGGTTGAACGCTGGGTGCCGTATGGACGCCTGGCCGATGGCACCTGGGCCCAGGGCATCGAAGGCCACTGGCCAAAGGGAGAGAAATCGATCTTCGCACGGCCGGAATGGTGGCAGCTCGAAGAGGGCGCGATCCGCGGCACGAATTTCCCAGAAGAGGCTCACGCCGCCGGCCTCTCGCGGCGCGACAAGTTTGCGCGGCCGTTCCAGCAGACCGGCGTGCGGGTGAGGTGTCGGCTCCGGCTCGGCGATGCGGCGACCGCGCGGATCCGGATCGGCGGCATGTCGCCCGGCATCAAGCCCGACGAGGCCACGGACAGCCATGTGGCTGTCGTCGACGTGCGGCCCGCCGGCATCCGGTTCTGGAACGGCAACCGCATGCTCGTGGCTGAGGAACCGCAAGCCGATCCGGCGGCCGGCGTGAATGCAAAGCCCAAACGGCAGTTCAAGAACGACGTGCTCGAGCAGGTGTCGGACCGGCCGATCACGCCGCTCGAATGGCACGACGTGCTCTACGAGGTAAGGAATCGAGACGTGCGGGTGGTGGTCGATGAAACGGAGGCACTGACCTACCAACTGCCACACGAACAGCCGATCCAAACGTTCAGCCTCGAAGTCGACGGCGACAAACGCTCCGTCGGCAAGGCCTGGTTCGACGAGGTGTCGGTGGAACCGCTGCCGCGGGAATGAAGGCCTGACATCGCCCTCGTCCAAGAGCGAGCTGCTCCAAGATCGCCCTAATCCAGCAGCAACGGCTCGGGCATAAAAGTCACGATCGGAATCAGAAACGAGAGCACCCCGAGCACCGTGCGGGCCAGGCCCAGCGGCCGGCCGTCGGAGCGGATCGGAGGGTGATCGGTGCCTAGCAGCGTCACGATCACCACCATCGCGACCCAGTTGGTGCGACCGAGGATCACGATCGCGGCGATCGACGCGATGAGCACGCTCCGTGCGATCCAGTGAGCCCGTCGCCCGAAGATGGCGTAGCTCACGTGGCCGCCGTCGAGCTGGCTGATCGGAATCATGTTGAGTCCCGTCACGAGCAGGCCCACCCAGCCGGCCATGAAGAGCGCGTTGGGAGCGATGGTCGCGTCGGCGGCGATGTCGGGGCGGACCAGCCCGAGGATGCCACGGGCCAGCGGCGGCATAGCGAAGGGGCTGTGCTTCGCGGCCTCGCCCGTGAGCAGCCCAACGGCCAGCACGGGAAGCGCGACCACGAGCCCGGCCAGCGGCCCAGCCAGCGCGATGTCGAAAAGTTGCCGACGGTTGGCCCGGGAGCCCTCCATCCCGATCACGGCCCCCA
>CANHYS010000298.1 GCA_947464585.1 Planctomycetaceae bacterium
ACAGAGTTCCGGCGTGATGAACGGATTGGGCTGCTGCTCGCTGGGGAGCTTGATGTTGAGGCCGATCGATTTGCAGCCGACGTCGAACGCGCCTCGATTGGCCGCTTCCATGATCCCCGGGCCACCGCCGGTGATGATCACATAGTCGCGCTTGTCGTCGCACTGGTTGTCGATCGACACGATTCGGGCGAACTCGCGGGCCGCATCGTAGTAGCGGCAGTAGGCGAGGAGTTGTTCTGCCCGCTTGAGCTCGCGGGCGAGCCCCTCCAAGGCCTTCGCCGACGCCGGGACGGCGGCTGAAGCCAAGCCCGACGCCGGGACGGCGGCTGAAGCCAAGCCCGACGCCGGGCCGGCGGCCGTATTCTGCGCCCGTGCCATGGCGCGGCGGGCCTCCGACAGCCGCCGCTCCGCCGCGGGCCGTTCCACGATCTGTGTGCCGCCAAACACGATCACCGTGGAGGTGATGCTGTCGGCCAGAAAGGCCAGTTCCGGCTTGCCGAGTTCGAGCAGCATCCGCACGCCGCGCATCTCCGGCTTGTCGAGCAGGTGCCGGTCATCCTGGGCCAGGCTGTAGCTGGGAGAGGAGAGAATCGCCTCCATGTTTTCTGCGACCAGGGCCACGTCGTCGCCGAGCGTGGTGTCGGGCAGGATGCTGCACGCCTTGGGAGGGGCAGGAGCCGTCCCAGCGGCAGCCGGGGGTGTCAGGCCAGCAGACTTGCCTGTCTTCGATGTCTTGGGGGTCTTGGCCATGGCGATCTCCGTGCCGTCAGTCGATGGACGTCGATTCTCGTTGAAACAGCTCAGGAGTCCAGCCGGGCGGTGGTGCCGATAGAGGGAATTTCCACGTCCCAGCCGCGGGTCTCCCGCAGGAAATCTGCCAAGCCGCGGGCAGCCGGCGGCTCGCCATGCACGAGGAAGGTTTTCCGGGGCCCGGGCATGCCCGCGAGCCAGCGGCCGAGCTCGCGGCGGTCGGCGTGGCCCGAGAGGGCGTCAACCCGCCGCACGGCAGCCTTGACCGGAATGTCACGCCCATGAATCCGCAGAAACTTCGCCCCGTCGATCAGGCTCCTGCCCCGCGTGCCGGTCGCCTGGAAGCCCGCCACCAGCACCGTTGTCTTGGGGTCGGGCAGCCGCTGGGCGAGATGGTGGAGAATGCGACCGCCGTTCATCATGCCACTGGAGGCGATCACGATCCCTGGCCCCTCGTGGGCATTGATCGCCTTCGACTCGGCAGCCGTCTTCGCCATTCTGACGAATGGCGAGGCCAGTGCCTCGGCCACGCCAGCCATCTTCGCCTCCGTGAAATCGTGCTCCGCCACATGCCGGCGAAACACCTCCGTGGCCTCGACAGCCATCGGCGAATCGATCCAGACGGGCACCTCGGGCAGGCGGCCGGCGGCCATCAGCGTGCGGAGCAGGTAGACGAGCTGCTGGCAGCGGCCGATCGCAAACGACGCCACGAGCATCATGCCACCCCGGGCCAGCGACTCCTTCGTCACCGCCTCCAACTCGTCGAGCGGTCGACTGGCGGGATGATCGCGGTCGCCATAGGTGCTCTCGCAGACGAGGTAGTCGCAGGCGGGAGCGGGCAAGGGATCGTGGTAGAGCGGTGCGTCGTAGCGGCCGACGTCCCCGGAGAAAATGAGCCTCCGCTGGCCGTCGGCCGTGGCCACCTCCACTTCGATGAACGAACTGCCGAGCATGTGCCCGGCATCGTGAAAGCGACAACGGATGCCCGCCGCCGGTTCGAACCATGTTTCGCGGGCCACCGCCTTCACCAGCCGGAGTGTGCGATCAACATCCCGCTCGTCATAGAGCGGCAGTGCCGGCTGATGCTTCGAATATCCCTTGCGGTTGGCATACGCGGCGTCTTCAGCCTGGCACTTGGCGGAGTCGTAGAGCAGCAGCCCGAGCAGGTCGGCAGTCGCCGGGGAGGTGAGGATGGGGCCCTTGAATCCCTCCCGGACCAGCCGCGGCAGCCAGCCCGAGTGGTCGATGTGCCCGTGGGTGAGCACGACCGCGTCAATCGTGTCGGGAGGCACGGCGAAGCGGTCCCAATTCCGCTCGCGCAGGTTCTTCTCGCCTTGGAACAAACCACAATCCACCAGCACGCGGGAGCCGCCGATCTCCAGCAGGTGCCGCGAGCCCGACACCATGCCCGCCGCGCCGAGAAAGGTGATGCTGGCTCCCGTTTGGGACGCGTTGTGCTGTGCTGCCATGATGGGATCTCCTCGGAGTGATCGATCGATAGACGGGTCAGGAAGACGGTGGGGCCGGACGCTCGCGAATCTCTGACGACGAGCGGGTTTCGCCTGCCATGAGCAGTTCGCCGTCGCCGATCGACAGCGACTCCAGCCAATAGCTCGTGGCTCCCGCATCGTGCGTCGATGGTATGTAGACCATGAGCACCGTCTTCCCGTCCATCATCCGCAGGTCGGTGACCATCCCCAGCCTGCTGATCCGACGAGCGAGCTCCCGCAGGATCGGCGCCCGCGGAACGGGAATCGCGCCCAGCCACGCCTGCTCCAGCACGATCATCAGATGGTTGACATCCCGCAGGATGACCTCGCAGTCGAGCCAGGCCACGGCCGTCAGCGGCCCATAGCCCACCCGCGTGCCCAACACGACATGCCTGGGCCGAAACACAAGCCGCGGCCGTGTGACCCCTTGCGGCAGCCAGCGAGGATGGTTGCGTGGCAGGTCGACGGCCAGCCAGGCATTGAGTTCACTGGCGGTCACCGCCGTCTCCCAGCTGCCAGACCGAGAGATGGAGGCATGCCATGCCGACGCCTTGGTCATGGCCCGCCGCGCCAACGCCTCGACATCCTCCGCGTCGCCTGGCGGGACGGCATTTGCCAAGATCGTAGCGGCGGGGATCTCAAGCTGCCGGTAAAAACCCGGCTCGTATTTCAGCATCACCGCGACAACGACAACCGCCAGTGCCAGGCCGCCAAGACAACCCAGAACGGTTCTTCGCACGCGCCGCCAGGATGATTGCTTCACGACAGTAGGCCACACATGATCAACCGCGTCTCAAATCGCGTCTCAAAACCTACCGCACACATCCTGCCGTCAGCAGCGGCAGCCCTGCCGCCAGAAGCGGGGGGCCCGGCACAATCTCCTCCGCAGCCTCGCAGATTGGAGCCGTTCCCCCCAGGTTTTGAACAGAGGTTTTGAACAGAGGTTTTGAACAGAGGTTTTGAACAGAGGTTTTGAACAGAGGTTTTGAAACCGCGGTTAGCCCGTCAGACCCAACAGCCGCGGGATCGGCAGTTCCGACGCTCCCTCCAAGGTCACCTCGCCGAGCAGTTCCTGCTCGAGTTCATCCCTCAGCACCCGCACGTGCGGCGGTGCCTCGATCCCGATCCGCACCTTGTCGCCGCTGACGCGGACAATCGTGACCACCACCGAATCCCCAACCCGAATTCGTTCGTTCTGCTTGCGGGACAGCACCAGCATCGAGGGCCTCCGTTCCAATATGGATGTGTGGGAATGAATGTACGGGATATGCTATACAAATGTCAACCTTGCTTCGACCGTGAACCGCTGCCGCACGGTTTCCTGACCGACCGTGACGCTGCAGAACCAGAGACGAGCTGGCAAAGTTTGCGACAAGGGAAACATCGGCCGGTCAGGCAGACTTTCTTGGCCGCACGCCAGCGATCACCGACTGGACACATTGTGCGACGCGGACCTGTGATACGGCCTGCTCGCAAGGCAGCGGTTCCGCCGTCTGCGAAACCTGACTCAAGAAACGCCGGGAGGTCGTGCTAGAGCCTTACTGCGCGTCTGGCGTGGGCGCGGCGGCGAACTCGGCGAGATCTACCTGCGTGGCCACGGCCACACGGCTCTCGGCCTCCTCGATCCGCGACAGATCGCCGGTGAGCAGTCGAGGATGAAACTTGTGCACGCAGCGCAGCGTGTCGGCTCGTCCCGAGACCATGGCCACGCGGGAGTCGATCTCGAGCGACACCTCCGTGGGGATGCCGCCCGCCGCTGCAACACGGCGATTGATGGCCAGCCGCGGAAACGGTGGCAGTCCACCTGGACGAACAAGCGCCTTGAGCAGGATCGCTGTGTCGGCGAACCGCCGATAGATCCCGGCCGCCTCAGCCGTCGGCGCTCCGGCAAACTCGATCGCATAGCGGACCCGCGGGCCCACCAGTTCGATGTGGTCGTCCGCCTCCGTCATGCCCTCGCCGAAGTCGGGGCCGCCGGCCCACCGCACCAGCCGGTCGTCCGACTTTCTTGCCCACGACGCGAGCGACACGCTCAGCCGCTCGAGCCGGATCGCGTCGATCTGTGTCTTCAGGTTGC
>CANHYS010000299.1 GCA_947464585.1 Planctomycetaceae bacterium
CAATCCCCACCTGCGGACGCCCGCGGTCGATGCGCTCGTCGCGCGGGGCACGGTGTGCGACCGCGCCTACTGCATGGGAAGCATGCAGGGGGCCGTCTGCGTGCCCAGCCGCGCGATGATGCTCTCCGGCCGTTCACTCTTCCGCATCGACGAACAGCTGCGGGGCTGCGACACCTGGTCCGAGGCCTTCGGGCGGGCGGGCTACCGGACCTTTCTCACCGGCAAGTGGCACAACGGTGCCGCGTCGGCCACGCGATGCTTTGCCGAGGGGAGCAGCGTGTTTCTGGGGGGCATGCACGACCAGTTCAGTGTGCCTGTCGTGTCGTTCTCAGGGCATGGTCAGCCCGTGAAGACCGAACCAACTGCTTTGCACTCCTCGGAGCTCTTTGGCGACGCGGCCGAGGCCTTCGTGCAGAGCCTCGGCGACGAGCCGTTCTTCGCCTGGGTGGCGTTCACCGCGCCGCACGATCCAAGGCAGCCACCGGCAGGGTTTCGGGAGCGGTTTGTCGGCCGCGAGCCGCCGCCGCCGGAAAACTTTCTCCCTGAGCATCCCTTCGACAACGGCGAACTGAAGATTCGCGACGAAAAGCTGCTGGGCTGGCCGCGGTCGCGGGAACGGATCTCGGCCGCTCTGGCCGACTACTATGCCTGCATCGAGGGCATGGACGCGCAGATCGGCCGTGTGATCGCGGCACTCGAGGCCAAGGGCCGCCTCGACGACACGATCATTCTCTTCACGAGCGACCATGGCCTGGCCCTCGGCAGTCACGGTCTGCTCGGCAAGCAGAACCTCTACGAGCACTCGATGCGTCCGCCTGCCGTGCTCGCCGGGCCGGGCGTGCCGGCTGGAAAGCGCACGGATGCCCTCTGCTACCTCCATGACCTCACGGCCACGGTAGGAGAGCTGGCCGGCGTGGCCGCGCCGGACAAGAGCGAAGGCAGGAGCCTTGCGCCGGTGCTCCGTGACAAGCAGTCGGGCGTTCGCGACGAACTGCTGCTGGCCTACCGCAATGTGCAGCGAGCGCTGGTCACGCCAAAGTGGAAGCTGATCGACTATCCCGGAGCGCAGAAGCCCCAGCTCTTCCATCTGGCGCAGGATCCCGATGAGCGGGTGAATCTCGCCGACGATCCGGTGGAGGCGGACCGCCGCGCCACTCTCGAGGCCCGGCTGAAGGCCGCCCAGCAGGTGGCCGGCGATCCGCTGGCCGCGGATCGGCCAGCGACGGCGTCGGTCTCATCCGCGGTGGTGCCGCCGACCATCGACCGCCCCAACATCGTGCTGTTTCTGGCCGATGACTTGGGCTACGGCGAACTCGGCTGCTACGGCAACACTGCGGCCATCACGCCCAATCTCGATCGCTTCGCCGCCGAGGGACTGCGGCTCACGGACTGCCATTCGGCGGGCAGCGTCTGCTCACCGTCGCGGTCGGCGCTGCTCACCGGGCGGACGCCCTATCGCAACGGCGTGTTCACGTGGATCCCGGAAGACAGTCCAATCCATCTGCGAACCAGCGAACAGGCGTTGCCAAAGCTCCTCGCCGGCGCCGGCTACGACACCTGCCACGTCGGCAAGTGGCACTTGAACGGCCGGTTCAACTCGCCCGACCAGCCGCAGCCATCGGACCATGGCTACGCGTGGTGGCTCGCCACGCAGAACAACGCGGCTCCGAGCCATGCGTTTCCGACCAACTTCGTCCGCAACGGCCAGCCCATCGGCAAGTCCGACGACTATTCCGCACCGTTCATCGCGAAGGAGGCGATCCGCTGGCTGAAGGAGAAGCGCGACCCGCAGAGGCCATTTTTCCTTGCCGTCTGGACGCATGAGCCGCACTATCCGATCGCGTCGGCGGAGCGTTACGAGCAGCTTCATGCCGGCATCGTCGACCGGGAGGAGCGGACCTACCGCGCGAATGTCACGCAGCTCGACGCCGCCTTCGGGCAGCTTATGAAGACTCTCGACGACATGCAGCTTGCTGATTCCACGCTCGTTCTCTTTTCCAGTGACAATGGGCCGGAGGGCGACGGCGAGAAGGGGCCTGGGCGTGGTCTGGCCGGAGGACTGCGTGGCCGCAAGCGGTCGATGTACGAGGGCGGGCACCGGGTGCCGGGGCTCGTCCGCTGGCCCGGGAAGATCCAGCCGGGCACCGAGAGTGGCGTGCCGGTGATCGGCAGCGATGTGTTTCCGACGATGCTGGCGGCAGCGGGAGTCGAGCCGCCAGCAGGCCGGACGCTCGACGGCACGAGCCTGCTGCCACTGCTGGCTGGCGGTGCCGTCCATCGGCAGACGCCGCTGTACTGGCGTTGGGGCGGCAAGGTGGCCTATCGGGAGGGGGATTGGAAGATCGTTGTGGACGAGTCGCTGGAAAAGCCCGAACTCTACGATCTCGCTACCGATCGGAATGAATCGACGAATCTGGCTCCTCAGGAACCCGATCGACTCGCCGCGATGATGGCGCGGCTGCGGGCCTACACGGCCGAGGTGGAGGCCGAAGGACCGGACTGGTGGCGCACGGAACCGCTCAACGGTCGCAAGAAAAATCCCGACGCGACCCCCAAGGTGAATCGCAAGGACGCCGCATAGCCCGAAGGGTGGAGAGAGTCTCCGCCGCACGGTGGACACGGTGATGCTACACTCTCGTCCTCGCGGAGAGCGTGGGAACCATCAGCCGGAGGCGGGTATGCCTGCACATGAATCACGATCGAAACCAGTCAATCGCGCGGTGGCCGGTTCGGCCAGCAACCGCATCGGCCTGACGCTCTTCTGGATCTACGTGCTGCTCTACGCCGGCTTCATGGTCCTCGTGCTGTTCCGCCCTGACCTGCTCTCGCTGCGGCCGTTCGGCGGCGTGAATCTGGCCATCGCCTACGGGATGGGGCTGATCGCGGGAGCCTTCCTGCTGGCCATCGTCTACATGGCCGCCTGCCGGGCCGTCGAGGACAGCGGGCCACCTCGCGGCTGACACGCACGAGCGACAGCGTTTTTGGAAAAGTGTTCTTCGAAAGGATGTCTGGCCGATGCTCTACGAATCCTCTGCCGCCGCCATCGCGATCTTCGCCGCTTTTGTGCTCGGCGTCATCGGGCTGTCGTTCTACCTGGGCCGCAAGGGCCAGTCGGCCAAGGGCTACTACGCCGCCCACGGCGAGATCCACTGGTTCGTCAACGGCATCGCCTTCGCCGGCGACTACCTCTCGGCGGCGTCGTTCCTCGGCATCTGCGGGATGATCGCCTTCAACGGCTACGACGGGTTTCTCTACTCGATCGGATTTCTCGCCGGCTGGATCGTGGCGCTGTTCGTGATCGCCGAGCCGATCAAGGCGCTCGGGAAGTTCACCTTCGCCGACGCCCTCGACAGCCGGTTCAACAGCCGCGGCATCAAGCTGGCGGTGGCGATCTCGACGCTCGTTGTCAGCATCTTCTATCTCATTCCGCAGATGGTCGGTGCGGGCGACCTGATCGTGCCGCTGTTGGGCCTGCCGCATACGGTCGGTGTGATCCTCGTGGGCGTGGCCGTCACCATGATCGTCGTCACCGCGGGCATGGTCTCCACCACGTGGGTGCAGTTCATCAAGGGGTCGCTGCTCGTTTTTTTCTGCGGCATCCTCGCGGCAATGATCCTGAACAGGGGCCTCGTGGTCGGCAGCGGCCCCGCCGCCAACCTCACGCCGCAGGTTCGCACCGTCACCCCCGACGGCACCGTGCTCATCGACGGAAAGCCGCAATCGAAAGACCATGACCTGCGGCCGGTCGGCACGCTGAAGGCGCTGCCCGACCGCTACGCAGGGAAAACCTCGACCGGACCGCTGCGGCCGCTTGAGTATCTGGCAGCCCTGGAAGACTCGACGATCGTGACCTGGTCGAGCAAGAAACACACCGATGCCGCAGGCACCCACACCACCTATTCGCCCGTCGAGCGCAAGGGCTCCGAGCTGCTCAAGCCGGGCGGCTACTTCAAGGGGCTTTCCACCGGAAAGCTCGCCGATAGGCTCGATTTCGCGAGCCTGATGCTGGCGCTCTTCTGCGGCACGGCGTCGCTGCCGCACATCCTCATCCGCTACTACACCGTCAAGGATGCCGCCGCGGCACGGCAGAGCACGGTCGTTGGGATCGCCGCGATCGGCGCGTTCTACGTGCTCACGCTCTATCTTGGCCTCGGCGCGATGACGAGCGGCGCCCTCGACCCCACGAGCACGAACATGGCCGCGCCACTCCTCGCCAAGTCGTTCAGCACCACGCTGTTTGCGATCATCTCGGCGATCGCCTTCACGACGGTGCTCGGCACGGTGAGCGGGCTGATCATGGCAGGCAG
>CANHYS010000300.1 GCA_947464585.1 Planctomycetaceae bacterium
CGGGCCGGTTGGCACCCTCGATGTCTGGTGAACTGCTGCATATCAAGGGCTTCGACACGGTGGAGGCGATGCGTGATCGGCTGCACGGGCTCTGCGTCGATCTGCCTCTCCGCGGCAAAGACTCGATGGTCGCCTATGTGCGCGGCCAGTGCGTGGTGCCTCCGCCGCTGCTCGACGCCGATGGGAATGAGCGCCCCGATTCACTGGGTGGCCACGCCTGCCTGGTGGCGGCCGATGCGACCCTGCGTGGCGAGGGGCTCCGTGAGATGGTGCCCTGTCGCGAGATTGTCGAGTCGATCGGCTCCGCGGCGAGCCTGACGACGCTGGTCGCCATGGATCTCGGAGACATCCGTTGGGACCCCCGGATTGGTGTGTTGTGCAGTCAGGTGCCGCGGCAGTTGGACAAGGATTTCATGGCTCCGCCGCTGCGGGCCAACGGCCAGAATTGGCTGCTCACCTCCCACGACAACCTGCAGTATTCCGGCTCGAGCGGCACAGCGAAGCGAACGTTCTTCGCGGCCGCCCTTGAGCAGGGGCTCGCTGGTGCGGCCGATAATGCCCCTTGGGGCGACGGTGATCGCGTCGTGGAACTGCACGAACTGGCGTCATTTGTCGTCGCCTGGACATCCGAATGGTCGCGGCGGGCGAGCGGCGGTCGTGCACCGCAGCGGCCTGCGGTCTGGAAGCTCGGTGCCGGGCGGGTCGCGCTTCGCGATATTCCGAAAAATATAAGACTGGTGAGGGTGTCGCCCACGCCTGGCGCAGGCGTTATGGCGTCCCTGCGACGGCTCGTTCCCGGGATGGCACCGGCGAAACCGGCGACACCCGCTCCCGCTACGCCTTCAGTTCCGGCTCCAACTGCGGCTGTTCTTGCGGCCCCCGTTTCCATCACGCCGCCGTCGGTGCCGGCACCGCCTCCGGTTTCGGCGATCGCGACAGGGGGCGCGGATGCTGTGGGAAAGGCAGCTGCAATCGCGGGCTCCGGCACATCGCAGCCCCTGCCCGCGGCAGGCGGGCCCGTGTCTCCAGCGACCGCTCCAGCGACCGAGCAGGCTGCTGCGACCAATCCGCAGCCCACCGCAGCCGGCGAGCAGCCGGCAACTCCCGGGGCGGGATCGCAGGCACAGACCCCTCCGAGTAAACCACAGCCCGCCGCCGCCTCTCCAACACCGGCTCAGGCCGCGTCTCCCCCGCCACCCCGCAGCGACGATCCTTGGGAACTTCTCAAATCCGTCACCACCCGCGTTGGCCCACCGCCAGCCTCGGCTCCACAGCCTTCCGTGATCGACTTTGCTCCGCACCTCTGGCGTCAGGCTGCATCCTTCGTCGCCGCCGCAACCACCGAAGCGAACCTCGATGGCCCTCGGGCGGAACGCGCCCGGGCCGCCTTGCAGCGGTTCAAGGCGGCAATGGCCCAGAGAGACGATGCATCAACACCCGGGCTCAGTGTGCAGGGCGGGTCCCCTCCGGCCGAGGCTCTGGCCGGCGCCCGGAGGGCCGCCAACCTGGCCGGCATCCCGCAAGCGTGGTCGATCGCCCCCAAGAAATTTCAGGCCGCGACCGCCACCCGCAACGACGCGGTTGAAATCGGCTGGGACATGCTCGATGTCATTGGTCGACTCTCCGGCGGCGCCGGCTCGCAATTGATCGAGCCGCGGTTGTTCGACCGGTACATCGACGGGATCGCCCGTTTGAGCACGGTGATCGTGCAGGCGCCCGCGACATCTCCAACTGACCACGACGCCGCCCGCCTCGATCCGCTCATGACTGCCACACAGAACATGCTTTCGCAGACGTCGTTGATGCGATCCCTGCAGGATAAACTGCTGGCCAGCATGACCGCTCAGGCGGGCTCTTCGGGCCGGATTCCGCTCCACGACCGCTTGATCCTGCTGCGGTCGCGACTGCCCGACGCCGCCCAACGGGCAAAGCTTCTGCCGAACACGCCCGTCGCCGCTCCCGTTGGTGATGAGCCGTCCGACGGCGGTGATGCGAACGATGCGGGGCTTGCCCTGAAGGCGGAAGGCCGCCCGCCACTGCCGTCGGGCCCTCCACGCCCCATCGACCGCGCCGCCTGGAAAAACTCCGCCGCGCTCGCGGCCGCCGTCGTCGATCTGATCGCTGCCTCCGGGATCACTGCCACGACGGGTCAGGGCCGCGGTCCGGCGATCCTTCAGCCGACGCTCGAGGATATCGCCACCACCCGGCGAGCGATCGACGCGCTCGACAGTGCGGCGGGCGATGACGTTGCCGCCGGTGACGCTGCCGCCAAGCTCTCGTCTCGGATGGCGAGACTCTTCGAACGGGCTGCGGGGATGGCCGCCCGGGCGAACGACACGGTCGCTGGACCGGACAACGGCATCGATGCCGACCGGGTCGGCGGCTTGCTGCGGATGATCGACCCCCGCGATGCCGCCGTGGTAGGCGATCGCGTGATCGCCGGACTGACCCGCTGGAACACAGCGACACGGTACGGCCTGCAGCTGCAACGTCCCGATCCAACGCCGCCCCGTCTCGGCATCGCCACCGATATCCAGATCTCCGTCTCAGGCACCGCCAACGTGCCTGCAGCGGCGGCACTCACGCTGGGCTTCGATCCGGCGCAGATCGCGGTGCGGCTGCCCGACGGCACCAGTCTCGTCGACGGTGTTTCCATTCCCTCGCATGCCCTGCCCTGGCGTGCCGGTGCCTTCACGGTGAGCGTGGTGCCCTTGCGTCGCGCAGTCGCCGGCGACAGCCGCAGAACGACCTTGCTGAGCGCCGTGCTCGCTGTCGATGAGTACGTCGAGAAGGCGGAACTCTCCATGCCTTTGCCATCGGAGCGCGGCGTGCTCGTGGCGGTGCGGGGCCAGGCGGGCAGCATCACGGGAATGGTCGGCGAAGACGGATGGGTGCGGGCCTCCCGTGCCACGCTTTCCGGGCGGATTGCCACGAACGACGACGCGGCGACCGCCCTCCTCTCGCTCTCAGGCCAGTCCACGCGGGTGACGCCATGGCAACTGGGACTGGACAACCTCTCTGGCGAAGTTCGCAAGCTCGACGTCGAACTCCACTCGATCCCCGGCACGACATCCCCCAACGACCGTGAGCGGGCCTGGTCCGATGCCGCAGCTGCCTTGCTCGCCGGCCGGTTCACCGCTCCGCCGCTGGCCCGTGCGGCAGGCGTGACGCTCGGCGTGGACGGGCAGATCGTTCCCTTGGTGCTCAAGCCCGGCGACGGAGGTCAGGCCAGCCAAAAGAAGGACGCCGACCCGGCAACACCGCCATCGCCGGGCGCAAACGCCGGAGCCTTGGAGCTTCCGATGCCTCTTCCGGCAAGCGGTTCGGCCGGCCGTGAGGTTGGCCCCGACCTTGCGCTGGTCGTCCACGACACGCAGGCACCCGCCGGATCCCGACCGATGATCACGCGAATCATTCTCAGTGCCCTACACCCCCGGGACATGATCGCGGCCATCGCGAGATACGACCGCCGCGCACGGACCATCACCGTGTCGCTCGGGCCAGTCGGGGGAAATGCCTCGCTCCTGCCGACGGATGGCTGCCGCGTGACACTGCAGGAGACCGATGGCGGGCCCACCACTGGCGGAGCACCGGCCTCCGCGATCCGCCCTGTGGTGCCCCGCAAGCCGGGCGCGGTGCTGACGGCCGCCGCGCCGACGAACGACGTCGTCGCCTCTTGGAATGGCGCAGATCAGGGCACCGCCCGCTTCTCGCTCGACGTCGACGGATATCCCCGCGCCTTCAACTTCGCAGTCGACTGTTCATCAGCGGCAGACATGCAGCCACAGGGGCCTCAGTACGACTGGCGGCAGATCCACATCCTTGCTCCCACGGCCAGCACGACCTTGCTCAAGGCGCCGGTCGCCGCGGTGCCGATGCGGCTTGCCGTCGACGCCCCCGACGACACCTTCCTGACCGGCGAGAATGTCGGGGGTTCCGTCGCCGTCGTGCTGCGACAAATCGGCGGTGGCCTGGGCGATCGTGCAGAGGAACGCACTGTCTGGACCGCAGCCCACGACCGGCAGGTGACTTTCATGCTCGAACCGCCGGCCGCAGGGGCATCGCTGGCGATCAAGACCGTCGTTGACGATTGGACGATCGCCGCCTCGGGAGAGGGCTTTGCCAATGTCGACGTGTCGGCCGACGCACGGCTCGCGATCGCCGGTGTGCAGTCGCCCATCGTCGACTCGCGGGTGCTGGTATTCGACGGGCAGGCGCCGGTTGTCGATGTGCCACCAGACGTGCAGGCCACCGTGGGCAAGCCGATCGTGGTGCCGATCCAGGCCTCCGACGATTCGTCCGAC
>CANHYS010000301.1 GCA_947464585.1 Planctomycetaceae bacterium
GCAACGTGCGGAACATTCAAACGGATGGGGTGGGATTTGAACCCACGAGCCGCTTTCGCGACTGCCGGTTTTCAAGACCGGTGCATTCAACCGCTCTGCCACCCATCCAAATACCACGGACGACGACCGCCTCCGTCGATCCTTGACCTCCGCAGTCTATCCCGCCCGCCAAACCCCTCCAACGCCCGTTTCAGACATAGGGGCTTTGACGAAAACGGCCGGATTTCCTACATTTCCGGGTCTCCCGCACACCTACGGCCTCTTTCCCACAACCCCACTTCAAGTCAGGAACAACCACGCATGGGCGGCATCAGCAACCGGATGAAGGAAATCAAGCGTCGTCGGCACCGCCGCCAGAAGCTGGCCAAGTTCGAGACCAAGCTCAAGAAGGCCACGACGTCCGAGAAACTCGTCATCGCGACGAAGCTCCGCAAGATGACCACCGGGTGCGATCTCCTCATCGCCCGCATGGGCCTGGAAGAGCGCAAGCGCGGCTAGACGGCCGCGTCCCATCGCTTACGCTCCGGGCTCTTATCCGAGGTCGGGGCAACCGTTGGGAACGTTTCCAGTCCAATAAAAGCCCCCTGCGTGAGCCGGGGGATCAAAGCCCCGCGAACAAACCGCCGGGCAGGCCGGGACAGTCCCGTGGCTACGAAGCCACCCGCTCGAACGTGAACTCGTCCTGCACGAAGTCGATCCGTACGCGGCTCCCCTCCGGGAACTGCCCGCCCAAGAGCTCCCTGGCCAGCTCGTTCTGCAACTGCTGCTGGATGACTCTCTTGAGAGGCCGTGCCCCATACACAGGGTCGTAGCCCAGCCGGGCGATCTCGTCGATCGCCCCGTCGGTGCATTCGAGCGCGATGCCCGCCTTCGCGGCTTGCTCCACCAGCCTGTCCACCTGGATCTTCACGATCTTGTGGATGTGTTTCTTGTCGAGCGGATGGAAGACGATCGTCTCGTCGATCCGATTCAGGAACTCGGGCAGGAACCGGGCCTGCAGCGATTCCTTCACCGCATCGCGAACCTCCTGCTCGCTGCCCCCCTCTTTCGTGATCTCCTGGATCGCCTGGCTGCCGATGTTGCTCGTCATCACCACGATCGTGTTCGTGAAGTCGACCGTGTGGCCGAGGCTGTCGGAGAGCCGACCGTCGTCGAGCACCTGCAGCAAGACGTTGAACACGTCGCGGTGGGCCTTCTCGATCTCGTCGAGCAACACCACCGAGTAGGGCCGCCGCCTGACGGCCTCGGTCAGCCGTCCACCTTCCTCATAGCCCACGTAGCCCGGAGGCGCTCCGATCAATCGCGCGACCGTGTGCTTCTCCATGAACTCACTCATGTCGATGCGGATCATCGCGTTTTGGTCATCGAAGAGCACCTCGGCCAATGCCTTGCAGAGCTCCGTCTTGCCCACGCCCGTCGGCCCCAGGAAAATGAACGACCCGATCGGACGGTTGGGATCCTGCAGGCCAGACCGACTGCGACGGACGGCATTGCTCACCGCCTCGACCGCCTCGTCTTGGCCGATCACCCGCTGGTGCAGCCGCTCCTCGAGCACGAGCAGCTTCGCCCGCTCCGCCTCGACGAGCCGTGTGACCGGAATGCCGGTCCAGGCGCTCACGACCTCTGCGATCTCCTCGGGACCAACCTCCCGACGCAACAGCCGCTTCGTCGGCGTGGCCCCCTTGGCGGCGGTCTCCTTCGCCTCCTTCTCCGAGCCTTCCTGCTCCAGCCGCTGCTGCAGAGCCTTTCGCTTCACATCGAGTTCATAGAGCTTTTGGTAGAGATCCTCGCCCACCGGCTGCCCCGACGCCTGACGGTCCTTGATCTGCACGCCCGCCTTGTCAAATGCGAGCTGCACCTCGTCGAGCTGCTTTCGCACCTCCTGCGAGCTGCCCACGCCGCTCTTCTCCGCCTCCCACTGCTCCCGCAGGCTGGCGAGCTTCTTCCGCAGCTCGGCCGACTCCTCCTCGATCTCGACCAGCCGTTCCTTGGCGTGCTCCTCCGTCTCCTCGGCAAGCTGCCTCGCCGCCAGTTCCAGCTGCACGAGCCGCCGCTGCACCTCGTCGATCTCGCTCGGCACGCTCTGCAGCTCCATCGCGATCCGGCTGGTCGCCTCGTCCATCAGGTCGATCGCCTTGTCCGGCAAGAACCGGTCGGCGATGTAACGATGCGACAGCTCCGCGGCTGCCACGAGCGCCGAATCCTTGATCTTCACCCCCTTGTGGTGCGCCTCATACCGCGGCTTGAGCCCCCGTAGGATCGCGATCGTGTCTTCCACACTCGGCTCGCCGACCATCACCGGCTGAAACCGCCGCTCGAGCGCCGCGTCCTTCTCGATGTGCTTGCGGTATTCGTCGAGCGTCGTCGCGCCGATGCACCGCAGCTCGCCGCGGGCCAGTGCCGGCTTGAGAAGGTTGGCGGCGTCGGAGCCGCCTTCGGCAGCCCCGGCACCGATCACCGTGTGCAGTTCATCGATGAACAGGATCACGTTGCCTGCGGCGGCCTCTACCTCACGGAGGATCGCCTTCAGCCGGTCCTCGAACTCGCCGCGGTACTTCGTGCCGGCGATCAGGGCTCCGAGATCGAGCGCGATCACCCGCTTGCCGCGGAGGGTCTCCGGAACGTCCGATTGCACGATCCGCACGGCGAGCCCCTCGGCGATCGCCGTCTTGCCGACGCCCGGCTCGCCGATCAGCACCGGATTGTTCTTCGTCCGCCGCGAGAGCACCTGGATCACACGACGAATCTCGGCGTCGCGGCCGATCACCGGATCGAGCTTGCCCTGGCTGGCCCGCTTCACCAGATCGATGCCGTATTTCTCGAGGGCCTGAAACTTCTCCTCCGGGTTTTGATCGGTGACCCGCGACTGGCCACGCACCGCCTGCAGGCCGGCCAGCAACTCCTTCTCGCCCACTGCCGCCAGCTGCAGCACGTTCTTCGCCTTCGAGGGCGTCTTGACGAGTCCCAACAGCAGATGGTCGGTCGAGACAAACTCGTCCTTCATCGCAGCCGACTCGGCCGTCGCCGCCTCGAACACCTTGATCAGCTCCTGATCAGGCTGCGGCTGTGCCCCTCCCGACACCTTCGGCAGGTGCGACAGTTCCGCCTCGATGATCCGCTCGAGATGACCGCGGTCGACCCCGATCTTCTCGAGCAGCGGACGGACGATCCCCTCCCGCTCGGCGACGAGGCTATGCAGGAGATGGACCGGCGTCACCTGCGGGTTGCCGCGACTGCCAGCCAGTTCGACGGCGTTTTGCACCGCCTCCTGGGCCTTGATCGTGAACTTATCGAAGCGAAATGGCATCGTTTCCCCCTTCGGCCGCCCTCACCCGAGGGAGAGGGAAGCCGGTTCATATATCTTTTTTGACCTCGAACTCAGCGTCGATCGCGTCGTCGGGCCCCTTGCCGCCACCGGACTGGCCGGCCGTCGATCCCGCATCAGCGCCGGCCGCCTGGCCGCTCGTGGCCGCATACAAGATTTTCGACAGCGCGTGGGCCGCCTGCTCGAGCGAGTCGTGGGCTGATGTGATCGCATCGACATCCTCGCCCTTCGCCATCTCGCGCGCCTTGGTGATCGCCGCCTCGAGCGGGGCCTTGTCGGAAGCCGACAGCTTGTCGCCGTTCTCCTTGACGAGCTTCTCGGTCTGGAAGCAAAGCGCCTCGGCACGGTTCCTCGCCTCGGCAAGACGCTGCTTCCGCTTGTCTTCCTCGGCGTGCAACTCAGCGTCCTTCCGCATCCTCTCGATCTCTGCCTCGTTCAAGCCGCTCGACTGCTCGATCTTGACCGTCTGCTCCTTGTTGGAGCCGAGGTCCTTCGCGCTCACCGACAGGATGCCGTTGGCGTCGATGTCGAACTTCACCTCGATCTGCGGCGTGCCCCGCGGCGAGGGCGGAATGCCCTCCAGGTTGAACTGGCCGAGGAGCCGGTTGTCGCGGGCCATCGGCCGCTCGCCCTGATACACGCTCACGGTCACCGCCGTCTGGTTGTCGGCCGCGGTGCTGAAGACCTGCTTCCGCTCGGTCGGCACAGTCGTGTTGCGCTCGACCAGCTTCGTGAACAGGCCGCCTTCGGTCTCGATGCCGAGCGAGAGCGGCGTGACATCGAGCAGAAGCACGTCCTGCACCTCGCCGCCGAGCACGCCCCCTTGGATCGCCGCGCCGAGTGCCACGACCTCGTCGGGGTTGACGCCCTTGTGCGGCTCCTTGTTAAAGAGCTTCTTGACGAGCTCCTGCACCTTCGGAATCCGGGTCGAGCCACCGACGAGCACCACCTCGTCGATATCCTTGGGGTCGAGCTTGGC
>CANHYS010000302.1 GCA_947464585.1 Planctomycetaceae bacterium
CCTTCGTCATGGGCAGCGCGGATGAGGTTTCTGCCTCCCACATGGTCGTCGCCGCCTTGGCCCCCAAACGTGGAGAGCACCGGCCTGCCGTCGTGGCGAAACTGGTTGGGGTGATCTTTCAGCACGCGGACGACGTCCTTCAGCTCGGCCATCGCTTCGCCATCGAGCGAGATGAACAGCTGAAAGCCTGTGCCCAGTTGCTTCGCGGCCTCATACATCAGGAGCGTACGGGCCTTATAGTGGGGCTCTCGCTTCTCCCAGTTGCCGCAGTTGAGCGCAAAGCCGTCGACACCTCGCTTCTGCGCCTCCTCGATTTCCCGCTTGTAGTCGTCAAGCGTCGCGGAGCTGCCTACGGTCGGGCAGCACACCATGTAATGCGCGAAGACCTTTCGAGCTGGCAACGCATCAACGCCTCGGTCGAGCTTGGCAGCGCTCGTGGCTGGTGAAGAGGCGCCGGCTCGCGCTCCCCCCTGCGCACCATTTTCCAGCTTCCCGAACATAATCCGGTCGCTCGAACCCTTGTGGTCGCTCTGCGTGACGGAGAGCCAGATCGTACCCTCGTGCTCGTGGAACGTCGGATACTGGAACGAATGCGGCGACTCGAAGCGGTATTTCCGCTCCCACGTCGTGCCATCGCGCGAGACATCGACGTTGAAGACGCTGCGGCCGCAGTCTGCGACCTTGGTGTTCTCCTGCCAGCCGAGGTAGTAGACGCCGCCGAAACGGTCGAACGTGGGCTTCGAGTTCAGGCCGTTTGGCACGAAGGGCCTCGGCTCGCCGAGGGTCCAAGTCTTCCCGTCCTTGCTGGTCGTGAAGTGGTAGTTGCCCTTGTCGTTGCGGCAGATCGCCATCCATGTGCCGTCGGGCAGGCGGTTCACCGCCGACTCGCTCAGTTGCTCCGACTGCGGCTCGTTGTAGTGGCCAACGATCTCAAAGGTCGCGAAGTCGTCGAGCAGCACGGCCAGCGCGTTCTGCTTGCCCTCGAAGTCGTTGAGCGCGACGTAGCGGAGGCCGTCGAACTCCTTGAACGAGTCGAAGATGTAGAGGCCGCGGTTGACCGCGGGCTTTAAGAATCCCTTGGCCGCGGCGTCGGCGTGGAAGTGCCGCGGCTCCATGTCGAACACGCCGGTGGCCGTCTTCAGCTTCGCCTTGTGGATGCTGTCAGCGAAGGCCTGCGTGCGGAGGTCGAAGTCGCGATACCATGTCACCGCCTGCTCCTTGGCCGGTTGGCTGCAGAAGTAGCACCGCAGCGTGTGCTCGTCCTTGCGGATGATGCGGGGTACGAACATCTCGGCGTCCGGCAGGGTGACGTTCGTGAACGCCTGACCCGCCTTCGCCAGCAGGTGCGTCTTCTCCACCTTGAGCGTCTTCAGGTTGACCACGGTGAGGACGCAGTACATCGCGTTCCCCGCGCCGTGGCCGGGCGCGACGTCGTTGTCGTGCTCCACGACATAGGCCCGGTCGCCTACGCAGACGAACTCCGCATCGTGCGCACCCTTCACCTGAGGCGTCGACACCCGAACGAGCCGGGCGAGCACCTCGTCGGCCGCAGCCTTGGGGCTCCAGTCTGTCGGCAGGATCGTTGCGACATCGGCTGCCCGGGCTGGGCTGATGAACGCAAGCAGCAGGGCCGCAACGAGAGCGACCAAAATGCGGTGCGCGGGTGACGACTCGCTCATGGAAATGGCTCCATCGGTGGCGAATATCTCGTTGGTGGCTCGCACGAGTGTACCGACAGGCCAATCCTTCGGACCACCGTACTACGACCACCATGCTACGACCACCATCCGCGGGCCACCGTTGCGAAGGGGCTTTGGCGCGTGTGGGGCGATCGGCCTCGCCACGGGCCGGAAAATATGCCTGAATAATTTTTTGTCTGCGCCGGCGGGAATCGGTACTTGGATGGCGAGGACGCAAGAGTCGACACGGTCGGCGACGGACTCAGGTGCTTTGTTCTATGACTTTGTTCTATGAAAGGACGTGTGTCATGAAGACGATTCGATCCCTGGTGGCGGTGATGGTAGCGGTGATGGTGATGGTGGCGGTTGCCGGCCCGATGGGCCAGGCCCATGCCGCCGAGAGGTCCGGCAGCGATTCCTCGACCCCAGTCATGGGCCAGTCGATGGAGAAGACGACTGCCAAGATCAAGGCGAAGCCCGCTGCCAAGAACGCGGCGAAGAAGGAGCGGAAGCAGAAGGCCGAGGGCGACACGCGGGTCAAGAACCGCAAGAATACTGCTGGCCGCGGCAAGGCCGCCTAGCCCGCCACAGCCGGCAGCACCGCTGCCGGGGGTTCCCGTCGCGGAGCCCCCGGCGCGGGTCCGCCGGTGCCGAACGCCGCACAACCCAACCACGAACTCTCACTCTGCCTCTCCTCTCATGAGCGACCCCCGGCTGATTCGCGACCTGCTGCGGCACCAATCCGACTTCATGGCCTACCTGATGGCCATGGTTCGGGATCTCGACGCGGCGGAGGAGATCTTCCAGAACGCGGCCGTCGTCGTGATGCAGTACGCCGACGGCTCGGGTGCGGAGCCGGTGCGTGATTTTCGTGCCTGGGCGAAGGAGATCGTACGGCGGCAGGCCCTGCACTACCTGCGGGCAAAAGGACGTGCCGCCCGCTTCGCTCCCACGGAGCCCGAGCTCCTGGAGCAGATCGATCGCGCATTCGACGAGGACAACACCGACTCAGTCGAGCGACAGCGGGAGCTCGAAGCCCTCAAGGATTGCGCGAGCCGGCTTCCGGAAGCCTCGCGACGGATGGTCGCCATGCGGTACGAGGTTCGCGCCTCGTTCGATGACATCGCCTCGGCGGTCGGCAGGACCGCAGCGGCCGTGCAGCGGTCTTTGTCGCGGACCCGCAGGCTCCTGCACGACTGCGTGCAAGCGAAGATGGCGCACCCACGGGGAATGTCACGATGAACCTCACGGCTCCCACGAACGGAGATTCGGCCGAGCCGCCGAACCGCGAACTCGACAACCTGATCACCCGGCATCTCGACGGCGATCTCGACGCGGCCGAACAGCGGCATCTGGCCGAACGACTCGCCGCCTCGCCCGCGGCCCGGCGAACGCTCGCCGCGTACCTACGGCTCGAGGGTGCGACGATACGGCTCGCTTCCGCAGGTCAGCTCGCCAAGCCCGAGATGCACCATGATCCCGCCACGGCGGCCGACGCGGTCCCGGGAGGTCCGCTGGTGGCGGCCCGCCCGGAACTGCGGCGATCGCGGAGCATGCGGCGGGCCGCAATGGTGGTCGCCGGCGGCACGCTTGCGGCGGCCGTCGCTTGGCTGCTCGTGACCGGCCTGCCGCGGAACGAGCCGCGTCGCGAGGGCGAACTCGACCTTCTGGCATCGCGTTGGATGGAACAGCAGCGGGAACAGAGCGGGATGGATGCAGAGACGGCCGACGCCGCGGCTGATGGCGACGACCCGGCATCCGCGGCCGAACCACCACCCCGTTGGCTCGTGGCCGCCCTCGCTGACGAGGCCTCAACCACGGCAAGCCCGGACGAGAGCTGAACCAGAGACACGCCCCCGCGAGACACGTCCCTACAAGACGAACCAACATGTTTACAACCGACCGGATTCGCCGTGGCCCAAAAAGCAAAATACGCAGCCGAATAAGGAGCCGAACCATGAAGATCGCGACCGCTCTTTCGATCGTGGCTGTCCTGCTCATGATCGACGTCACGACCGCGACCGCGGAGCCTACCTCCGCACCAGCTGCAGGCTCCGCCAACGTCGGCACGGCCGACGGCACTGCCCGTGAACAACGGGTGCTCGCCTTCGTCGAAAAGAACCAGCCGGAGCTCGCCCAACTGCTCTCGCACCTCGCGAAGCGGAAGCCCGAGGAGTACGCCGAGGCGTTGGCGGAGCTCGACCGCAAGGTGCTGTCGCTGGAGGCCGAGAAGTCGAAGGACGAGCGGCTCCATGAGGCCGGCCTACGGGCCTGGCAGGCCCGGACTCAGGTCGATCTGCTCGTCGCCCGCTGGATCGCCGGCGGCAAGAAGGACCGGTCAAAGATCGAGCCGCAGCTCCGCGAAGCGGTCAATGCGGAGCTCGACGCCCGGGCCGAACACCTCTCGATCCGGAAAGAGCGATCCGCGGCATGGTACGACCGGCAGATCGTGCGGCTCCGCGACAAGCGGGACGAGGTCGTGACCTCTCGCCTGGACGACCTGCTGGACGACCCTCAGGGCGCCCCGGAGAAGAACTCCGAGCCCAAGCCGGCGGGAAGACGATAATCTTTCACCAACGACAAGAAGCTCCCGGCGGAAGCCGGGGGACTCCG
>CANHYS010000303.1 GCA_947464585.1 Planctomycetaceae bacterium
ATCGCTCGCATCTCCAGGTCGCGGAGGCTTTCGGGCTTGCGTGGCGACGTGGTGGCGACAGGTGGCGCAACTGCGCTGCCCGCAGCTTGGGCTGCAGGTTGGGCTGCCGCTCCGGCGACGGGCTTGGTGGGAGGCGTGCCCTGGGCAAGTGCTGCCCCGAGCCGCGCTGGCAGATGCTCGAACAAGAGCGGCAGTTCGTCACAGAGCACCAGTGCGTGCTCGATCACGTTGGCCAATTCGCGGATGTTCCCCGGCCAGCGATGGTGGGCGAGCGCCTCGAACACCTCCGGCACGGCGACGGCGGCATCAGGTGGGGTCTGCGGCCTCGCCTTGTGCACAAAATGCCGCACGAGTGCGGGAAGGTCTTCGATCCGCTCACGCAGTGGCGGAATGGCGATCTCGAACGTGTTGATTCGAAACAGCAGATCCTCGCGAAACTCTCCGGCACCCACCATCTCCTCCAGGGAGCGGTGCGTGGCGCAGACGACCCGCACGTCGACCGTGATCGGCTGGTTGTCGCCCACGCGGCGAATCTCGCCACTCTCCAACGCCCGCAGCAGCCTTGATTGCAGCTGCTTGGGGAGCTCGCCGATTTCGTCCAGGAAGAGCGTGCCGCCGTCGGCCACCTCGAACAGCCCCGCCCGGTGCTCATCGGCACCGGTGAACGCACCCTTGCGATGCCCAAACAGTTCGCTCTCCACCAGATGCTCCGGGAGCGCGCCGCAATTGACCGCCACCAGCGGCCCCGCAGCCCGAGGGCTGCCTTCGTGGATCGCTCTGGCCACCAGCTCCTTGCCGGTACCGGTCTCGCCGCGGATGAGCACGTTTGAGTCACTCGCCGCCACGCGAGCGACCAGCCGCCGCACCCGTTCCAAGCTGGGCGACGCTCCCACGAGCTGGCCCGTTCCCTCGGCGCGACGGACCCTGCGTTCAAGCGCCCGCAGTCGGCTCGTGAGTTCCCGCTTCTTCCGCACCCGCTCGAGGACAGCCTGGATCTCGGCCAGTTTGCAGGGTTTGGTGAGGTAGTCGAAGACTCCCTGCCGGACTGCCGTCACCGCGCTCTCGAGCGACGACTTCCCAGTAATGATCACCGTCTCCGTGTCGGCCGACGTCTCCCGCACGCGTGCGATCACGTCCAACCCGCCCACGCCTGGCATGTCGAGATCGACGATCACGCAGTCGTAGGAGGTGCGATCGAGTGCGGCCAACGCGGTGCGACCGTCGGGACAGACCGTCGCCTCGTGACCCAGCCGCGGCAATTCGATCCGCATCAGTTCCTGGATCGAGGTCTCGTCGTCGGCAAACAGGATTCGCATCGGCCTGACGTGCTGCTTCATGGCAAACCTCCCGAATGTGCGTTAGGCGGCATGGGTGTCTGGGGCAGGTGCGTGCAACACGGCGACATCGCCCACGGCCGCCACTGGCAGCGCGACGCGAAACGTCGAGCCCTGCCCCTCGCCGGAACTCGCGGCCGTGATCCTGCCGCCATGGTCGGCGACGATGCGATGCACGATCGAAAGACCGAGGCCCGTCCCCTGCCCCGAGCGGCGACGGGTGAAGAACGGCTCAAAGAGATGCTCGAGGACCTCTTCCGTCATGCCACAACCGTCGTCCGTGATCGTGAGCAGCGCCTCGGTGCCGCTCCGCCGCACACCCACGCGCACATGCCCCGACTCATCGATCGAGTCGAGCGCGTTGACGAGCAGGTTGAGGACGACCTGCTTGATCTCCTGCGGATTGACCATCACCAACACGTCTGGCCCCTGGTCGATCTCGATAGAGCGACCAGCAAAACGGCCGACATGCCGGAGCATGTCGGCCACGTCGGCGACGAGCGCCATCATCGCGGTCGCCTGCCGTCGCACCTCGCCCAGCCGCGAAAAGTCGAGGAGCTTCTCGGTGATCCCCTTGCAACGAAAGGCCTCGGTCTGGATGAGTTCCAGGTAGCGTTTCACGATCTGCGCATCGGCGTCGTCCGGGGTCAGCCCCTCCAGCCGGCTCTCCAGCGACTCGGCACACATGGCGATCGATGCCAGCGGATTGTTGATCTCGTGGGCGACGCCGGCCGCCAAAAATCCGACGCTCGCCAGCTGTTCGCTCCGGATCACCTCACGGGTGCGGAACTGCACCTGGCGGTCGAGGTCGTCGCGGATTTCCTCGAACCGCTCCGTCATGTCGTTGAGCGCGGCGGCCAACTCCGCCATCTCGTCGCTGGAGTCGAGCTTGAGCCGGAAGCCGAAATCTCCGGCCGCCACTCTGCGTGAACCGTTGCCGAGCAGCCGCAGCGGCCGAAACACCCACCGATAGCTGAGCGCGCCGAGCGCCGCCAAGAGCGCCGCGGCCGCCAGGGCCGAGGCCCATGTGGTGACGATCAATGTGCGGTAGCCGCTGCGAACCTCGTGCGAAAGGTCGCTGAGACGCTCCTGCAGAAACGTGGGCAGTGCGGCAGAGAGCGCCGCCAACTGGTCGAGGTGCGGACTGCTGTCGAGCAACCGGCCCCGCTGCCACGGCACGCTGCCCTCGTCCTCTGCATCGTCGCCCACCACCGGCGGTGCCGGCGCAACGATCGTATCGATGGTGTCGAGGCAGGTCGCGATCGCGGCGGCCGTTTGCCGCTCGCGGCTTCGATCGCCGAAGGGGAACGGCATGTTGTCCAGTTCACCCTCGGCCAACTCTTCACAATAGCGGTCAAGCGACCAGCGGGCGTGGGCGATCTGACCGGTGAACGTATCGGCGAACAGCGGTTCCTCGTCGTCCTCGGCATCCTCCTCATCATCGGCTGATGGTGGGGGAACCGGCTCGCCAACCAGTCCGAACTCAGCCTCGCCCGAAAGTGCCCGCGCGTGAGCCAGACGCAGACTGCCAACGCTGGCGTTCAAGTCGCTGGCGCGGGGCAGTTCAGCCGCCCGGCAGCTCAGCGATCGCACCAGCCGCCGATACGAATAAACACCGAGAAAGCTGCTGGCCGACAGCACGGCCACCATGATGCCAACGAGCGCGCCGCCGAGCAGCAGCTTGTTGCGAATGGGGCGTCGCTTGATCACGTCTGAATTCCCTACTGGCAGACTGCGGTGGCGGGGGAACGTAGCAAAAGCCCCGCCTCGCCAGAAGGGCGACTTCGTCCAGTGAAAAGCGGCCACAAAAAAGGGGACGCAGCCAGTAGTGTTTGGCATGGATGAGGGCGGAGCTGGCCATGTCCTGAGAGCCGGCGTTGCTGACCAGCGCAGGCAGGATGCCGGAGCGCAGTCAGCATCGAGTGAGCGAAGGCCAGCGGGCACCGATCCGCCTAGGTGGATTGGTCGACGTAGCGAACGTCCGGCACTCGGGGCGTGGTCAGCCCCGCCCGGCGGCGCAACCCACATCCGCTACACGAGCCCGAACCGCTTCCGCAGGAACCACTCGGTGCACATGAACGCCGCCAGCAGGAGGAACATCGGCCACTTGTCCCAGGCCGCGAACGACCATTCCTCCGTGGTCTCGAAGGCCGCCGGTTTCTTGGCGATCTCGTCGAAGATGCCCGGCAGTTCCTCGGGCAGCCGCACGCCGCCTCCGGTCGCCTCGGCCAGCTGCCGCATCAGCCGCGGATTGGCCCGTGGATTGGCCAGTTCCAGATCCTGCCGCACCACCGTGAATCGCGCGGCGCGCTCCAGCGGCGTCGGATCCCCTGGCCGCGACGCCTTCACGACCAGCTTCCAATCGCCCGGATCGCTGAAATCGGAGACCGTGCCGGTGAAGGTCTCGCCCCGCCTCGCGATGCGGACGGGCCGTGGGAGGCCGGACGGTGAAACAGCGAACGCCTCGACCGCGACGTCCGTCACCGCCGTGCCATCGGCCTTCGTCAGGCCGGCATCGAATGCGAGTGGAACGCCGGGCGAAATTCGCCGCTGCGCCAGCCGGATCCAGAGTGCGTCCTGCTCGGAGTCGTCGTGCTTGGCGAGCCAGAGCACCAGTTGCCGCCAGAAACGCCGGTGCTGCTCGACCGCGCCCTGCATCGCCCATCGCCAGGTCGAGTCGCCGGCGAAGGCCAGCACGCGGCCGTCGCCGTATTCGCGACCGACGAGCAGCGGCCGACCGTCAGCCGTCACCGCTAGCGGCTTGGCCGTGGGCACGAGCCGACCAAGATCGTTTGCGCCCTCGAGCGGCGGCAGTGCCTGCCACACCGCACGCGAGTCCTGCTCACTCTTTCCCTGCCGCAGGATCGACACGCCGCCAAAGCGTGTGTCGGGGAGCATCTGCAGCGGCCCCTTGAGATGAAGGCTCTCACGCACCGGCTCGTCGAACGACTGC
>CANHYS010000304.1 GCA_947464585.1 Planctomycetaceae bacterium
ACAAGCCCGGACTGTCAGCGATGGGATTCCCCGCGACATTCGAAAAGAGCTGCGTACCCTGTTCGTTTGCCGTTGACGAGCCACGGAGTGAAAGCCTATTCCTCTCCGCCATCGACAAGCGGAGCCGCCTTCCCATGCCAGCCCAGCCAATGCGAACCCAGTGCAGCCCGGCGGTGTTTTTGTTTCTCGCGGGCGTACTGTCTGTCCTGCCGGGCACAGTCACCCGCGCCGATGAGCCCGTTGGCGGCGCCGAAGTGATCTCGCTCGAAGACCAGCTCAAGACCGGCCTCAAGGCCCGGCGGCCCGAGGAGACGGAGTTCATCGAGGAGGTGGCCCGGCTCGTCAACGCCGGAAAACTGCCCCGCAAGCTGGTCGATTCCACCTTCATGTGGGCCCTGCGGCGCCGGACCAACTATCCCTTCCCGGCCTTCGAGCGGGCCCTGCGGCTGCAGGCGGATCAGTTGGGCGTGGATCTGTAGCTGCCGCCATCTGTCCGACGCGGCGGCCGGTCTGATTCGTTTGGATTTCGCCACAGAACGCCGGCCCATAGGTGCCGCGCAGGAATCGTCGTGGCTTCCATGCATAGCATTGCATGGATACGGGATGGTCACGCAGGAAGCCGCGTGACCACGGCCTCATTCATGGACGACGGCCTGTTTCGATCGCATCGTCGCTGACGGTCGCTGCGATCGGGAACCGGAAGATGTGACGACCATGAATCGGCTTCGGCGAATGAGGCGATTGCTCCACGCGTGGCGGCTCCATGTTGAGCCACTGGAGCCCCGGCACCTTCTCGCCGGCGGCCAGCCGGTCGTGCTCTCCCAGCCGATCGCGCAGATCATCTGGCAGGGGCAGCCCACCGACGTGCGTGAGGGCTATTGGAACGGCAAGTTCGAATCGGCCACACCCTATGGATCGGTGGCCATTCCGCCGGCACTCGTGCCGGTGACATGGACGACCACTTCGCTGGGCGAGGGCTTCTTTTCGCTCGTGGCCCCCGGTGCCAATCCGCAACTGGTCGTCGACTGGGCCAGCCAGACGCCCGGTGTGTTGGCGATCGAGCCCGACTTCATCATCGACGCGCCCCCCTCCACCGGTGCGGCCTCCTCAGGACTCGGCACCGGGACATCGTCCGTCCCCAACGACCCTGGCTATCCGCTCCAGTGGGCGCCGCCGATCATGCAGGCGCCGACAGCCTGGAACGTCACCACCGGCGCCCGGATCGTCGTGGTGGCGGTGCTCGATTCAGGCATCGACCTCTCGCACCCCGACCTGATCGCCAACACCTGAAAAACCCTCGGGAACTGGCCACCAACGGTATCGACGACGAGAAGAACGGCTTCATCGACGATGTCTACGGCTGGAACTTCCTCACCAATACAAACAACGTGCAGGACACCTACGGCCACGGCACGCACGTGTCGGGGATCATCGGCGCGGTCGGCAACAACGGCGTGGGCATCACCGGCCTCGGCTGGCAGGTCGCGCTGATGCCGCTGAAGATCCTGGGGGACAACGGCGTCGGCACGGTCTCCGCAGCGCTCGCCGCGATGAGCTACGTGACGATGATGCGGCGGGATTTCGAGACCAACATCGTGGTCTCGAACAACTCCTGGAACGCGTCCACATCGGCGTCGTTGGTGATGCGAGATGCCATCGCTGCCATGGGCGACGTCGGCATCGCCTTCGTCGCCGCCGCCGGCAACAACGCCTCCAACAACGACGTCGTGCCCCGCTATCCCAGCGGTTACGACGTGCCCAACGTCATCTCCGTCGCCGCGAGCGATCAGGTCGACAGTCTCTCCAGTTTTTCCAACTACGGCCCGACCACGGTCGACCTCGCTGCTCCGGGCAGCCTGATCTACTCGACACTCTCCGGCGGCCAATACGGCTACCTCTCGGGCACATCGATGGCCGCCCCGCAGGTCACGGGTGCCATCGCGCTGTTGAACGCCGGGAAGCCGGGCCTCACGGTGGCCCAGACCCGCGCCGCGATTCTCGGCTCGACCGACACCATCCCAAGCATGGTGGGCCTGACGGTCACCGGCGGTCGCCTGAATATCGACGGTGCCATGAAGTCGCTCGGCCTGACGCCCGTGGTGCCCCCGATTCCGCCGCCGCCAGCGCCGCCGCCGACGCCTGCCGGGCAGCCCTTCACCGACAACTTCAACCAGCCCAACAGTCCGGCGCTCTCCGGCTTTTGGGGCACCCGCGTCGGTAGCATCGGCATCACCGATCAGGTGGCCGTGTCGCGGGTCGCGGGCGCGTCGATCTCTACGCTCAACAATGTGACGATCGTCGATTCCGCAAACCAGGCATTCGTCAACCTACGCGCGGGCACGAGCGCGGGCCTCGTCGCGAGATACACCGGTGGCGGCGACACCCGCATGTATCTGGCAAACATCGCTCGCTCAGGCAGCGGCTTCATCGGCCGCATCTACCGCAACACGGGGGCCTCGTGGACGGTGCTCACGAGCGGAATCATCACCGCCGCTTCGGGTGTGCTGCAGTTCGACGTCGCCGGCTCGTCACTCACGCTCTTCTTCAACGGTATCCGCGTTGCCGGCGCCTACGACACGGCGATCCCCGGCGCCGGTGGCGTGGGCATCCGGATGACGGGCGCGGGCGCCACCCTCGGCAACTACTCGCAGAGCACGCTGACTGCACCTGTCCCGGTGAACGCCACGCTGCCATTCACCGACACCTTCACCGGAGCCGACAGCTTCTTCGTGCCGCCCTCGTGGAACAGGCGGATCGGCAATCTCGCCGTGGCAAGCAACGTCGTGGTCTCACGTTTCAACAACGTGTCGATCATGGCGATCAACGGCGTGTCGACGCGGGATTCGAGTGGCCAGGCCTTCGTCAACATCGTCAACGGCACATCGGTCGCCCTCGTGGCCCGTTATACCGGCGCGGGGGACGCCCGCATGTATTGTGCCGGGCTCGTGCGGTCGGGGTTCAACTTCCTCGGCCGAATCTGGGTGAACAACGGCACCGGCTGGAGGATCCTCGCCAGTGGTCTGTCGCCGGGCGGTTCTGGCATCCTGCGGTTTGACGTCGCGGGGTCCGCCCTGACGCTGTTTCTCAACGGCAGGCAGATCGCGGCGGCTGCCAACAAGGCGATCACCGGACCGGGCACGATGGGCATCCGCTTCGTTGGCCCGGGCGCCGTGGCCGACAACTATTCTGCCATCACCCTGACGCCTCCCACGCCCACGGCCACCACATCCCCCTTCAGTGACGCCTTCATCCAGCCCAACAGCCCGTTTCTTGGGAGCAACTGGGTGCAGGTCTATGGCAACATGGCGATCAGCGACGACACGGTCCTGTCGCGAATCAACGCCGCTTCTCTCGCGACGCTCTACGGCGTTAATGTGAAAGATTCCAGTTCGCAGGTCACGGTGCGAGACTCCACCACGCAGGCCGTGGTGAACATTGGCTCCGGCCTGTCGGCAGGTCTGGCCGCCCGCTTCAGGGGCACCGTTGACCACTGCATGTATTGGGCCGGTCTGGAAAAGGTGGGCGACTCCTATTTTGGTCGCATCTGGGTCAACAGCGGCATCCGCTGGACACTCCTCGCCTCCGCCCCCGTGGCCGGCGGCTCGGGGCGGATTCGCTTCGACTGCATCGGCTCCTCGTTGTCGCTCTATCTGAATGGCGTGAAGATCGCCTCCGCATACGACACCACGCTTTCCGGCCCGGGTGCGGTCGGGCTGCGGCTGGCCGGCAACGGCAGCACCGTCGACAGCTACGCCTATGTCCGCCGGTGAAAGTTGGTGATGAGCATGGCAACCGATAGCCGCCCCGCACACGGTATCCCCCGGCTCACGCCGGGGGCTTTTATGAGGGTGCGTCACCACCCGCCAACAACGATCGGATTCGCGGGTCGGCGAGCGAATCGGCGATGAACCGGGCACCGGCGAAATCGTGCCGTCGGCTATGGCCGCCCGGCACCGCCACGGCGACAGCCCCGGCTGCCACGGCCGCCTTGCACCCAGCCTGTGAGTCCTCGAGCACGAGCATCGCTCCGGGATCGACGGCCAGCCGCCGCGCCGCCGTCTGATAAATCTCCGGATCCGGCTTGCCATGGGTCACGTCGGCGCTGGTCAACACAAACGCAAACCGGTCACGAATCCCCATTCGACCCAACACATCGTGGGCGAAGTCGGGACCGCTACTCGTGGCCACACCTCGGGCGATGCCTTGGGCGTCGAGCAGGTCGAGCAGTTCCAAGGCTCCCGGCATGGTCCGTAATTGCGTGTCCAGCAGCGACACGAAGATCTCGC
>CANHYS010000305.1 GCA_947464585.1 Planctomycetaceae bacterium
GCGGTACCAGGCCGTCAGGTCGAGAACAGCCGTGCGGTTCAGCTCGATGCTGCGGGCGGCCGTGGGATCGAGTTGCCACGATGCCTCCTCAGGCGGCGAAGACACCGGCACGCCCGTTCGGCTGGCGAAGCCCTGGCGGGCGGCCCCTTGTAATCCATCTACGGCACGACTCTGAAGAAGCTCGAGCGGACGGCCCTCCACTGACTCGGAGAGCCACAACGCGGCAAGGCCGGACGGCACGCCCGGATGGGCGGCGAGGCTGACCTTGTTTCGCGGGGGTTCGGCGGCACTCGCCGAGGGCAGAATGAGCCGGTTGGGGGTCAACTCGAGATCAGCGAACCCGCTCCACTGAGAGGCGAGCGCTTCGACCTTGGCCGTCAGGCGGGCACGGTCGCGGTCACCGAAGACGACGCCATTGCTCCGTACGATCTCTGCCGCCGCGTCGATCAAAAGGCGGGCCTTGTGGAAGCAATAGACCGGCTCGTCCGGCTCGACGCCCCCCCAAAACTCCTCCAGCGTCGTCTCGGCGTGGTTCATCAGCCGCTTGTGCCATGCCGCGGCAAAGGACCGCTGCGTAGGCGTCGTGCCATCGCTGATCCTCGGACGCTGACCGGCCACGGCAGCCAGACGACGGCTCACGCGGCTCCCGCGCGAGAGCAGTTCGAGCACCCGGGCATCACTGTCGCGGCTGCCGATCTCCAGCTCAGCACGCTGGCGATCGAAGCCCGCGAGGATCGTGGGGAGGGATCGCGCAGAAGACCGGACGGCGGTCACCTGACGACCGACGTTTGCCGCAATGTCCGCTGCCGACGTGGGCAGCGTCGTCGTGCCGAAAGGATTGGCCGTGATGATGGGGAGCACTGGATTCACCAGCACGTTCCGCCAGGGCACCCATCCCGCCACGACGGCCGCCTGGTCGACCGGAGGGAGCGAATCGTTGCCCTGCGATGGTGCACGGGCCATGAGGGCAGCGTGGCGACGATCGAGAGTGTCGGCACGCCGCAGCAGCCGCATTCGCAGATCCCCCTGCACAAGCGGCAGTGCCAGCACACGGCGGATGGCGCCGTGCGTGCGCGGGCTTTCCGGGGCCTGTGTGGCCAGGTCGGCGCAACTCTCCAGAAAGACCGACCTGATCGCCGTGAACAACGCGTCGCAGCGAGCTCGCAGCTCGTCGATGTTACCGATCGAGGTGGCCGTCGGTGGCTCCGCGTCACTCGCGGCCACCACGGCCGCGTCGACCGCAACTTCGAGCTGTTCGACCGCGAGGAGCAAGGCCACCATGTCGGCCGGCTTCGTGCGCAGGCTTCCGCTCTCCATGTCGCTCGGCTGGCGGACGGCGTGACGTGATTCTTCGACCCACCATGCCGCGAGATAGGGGAGTTCCGATCGTACGACATCGAGCAGTTCCAACGCCTGGACTCGCTGCCTGGTAATCTTCATCCGCTGGTTGAAGGCCTCGATACTCTGACGCGCCAGCTGGGCGGCTTCGGTCAGTTTGGACGGGCCGCCCACGAACGCCAGGTCGAGAGCCTCCCGCATCAAGGCATTGCCTCGACCGGACAACTCATTGGCCTCGACGATCTGGTCGGCCCGTACGTCTTGGGCATAGACGGACTCGCGCGAATACGACACCATGCGGATGAAGTCGCGAAAAGCCTCGGGCTGCCGCTGCCAGTCGGCAGGATCGGCCCACCGCACCAGCATGCGCAGCAGATGAAGCTGCCCAGGGTTGAACGCAAGTCCCTCGGGACGTCCGCCGACGCATTCCAGCCAGCGGACAACGACAGCCCTGTCGACGGCCGCATTCTCGTCGCACTTCTTCACCAGCCACCGCCACGCGGCCTCGGCTCGGAGCATCCACGCGTCGACATCCACGGTGACAGCGGGCGGCTTCGCGGCCTCATCCCGGGGTTGGTCGATTGCGATGAAGCGTTCGACCGCCGCCATCCAACGCCGCACATCGTCATCTTCTCGTTCCACCATCGCCTCCGACCGCCTGTAGGCCAGTCGGATGCCGGGCAGCAGCCGCGCGCTCGAAATGAGCGCGAGGCCCAGTTCTGTCTCCAACCGTTCGACGGTCGTGTCGACGTCGACCTGCTCGTCACGATAGGCCGCGCCCGCCGTGCGGAGTCTCTCCGCCCGCATGAGCAGGTGCAGATAAGACGCCCAGAGCAGCGGCCGCTCGCGGATGGCCGCAGGCCGCAGCCGCTCAGCCGCCCGCCAGCGGTCGGCCAGCCACGCGTCTTCGTAGCCGTCGGCATCGCTCCGCAACTCGACGGCCGGCATGCGGGAAGCCGTCCACGTCAGGGCGGCGTCGGCGTTGCGATCGGAAGGCGTGGCGGTCAGGATGGGCGTCTGCCGCTCGCCGAACATCGCCTGCGCCCAGCGGTCGACGCGAAGGGAGAGGTAGGCGGACAACTCCTTGAGTTCCACGCGACCGTCGGCGTCGCCCCAAGGGCGGGCGTCGGCAGCACCACGCATGCCCCGCACGAACTCCAGCACGGTGCCACTCGCACCCTGTGCGGCGCTGGAATAGGAATTCTGCCCAGTGGATGCCGGGACAATCACCCACATTCGTTTCAAGTTGGAGCCGGCCATGACAGCCTCAACAGCAGGCGTGAAGGCCCCATCGTCCACGCCGAGTGGCCAGTCGGTCGACGCCCTGCAGGCATCCAGGATGACAAGGATGCCGACGCGGTCGGGAAGGGCGTCGCGGAGGCCGGCCAGCAGACGGTCGACCTGGAGGTAGGAGTCTTCCTCCATGCCCACAGGGTCTGTGGTGGTGCTGGGTGGAATGATGCAGGGACGGCCCTTGTCATCGAGGGTGCCAATGGCTGTGAGGTGAACAATCGCCATGTTGCCGTCGGGACCACCGGGCTTGGTGCGGCGCAGCGTCGAGGAGAGCGCGGCGAGCATCTCGTCTGCATTCACCGAGGCCAGCGCGGGGCTTGTGTCGTAGACCACGGCCGACCCAGGCTCGAAGAACCGCTTTCCCGGCGTCCCGAGGGATGCGAGCAGCGAACGATCTTCGTCGGCGAGTACGATGGGAGCGAGCGGCGATCGGTAGTTGGTCACGAAGCCCACGACGATCGGCACCTGGCGACGCACTGTCAGCAGCATCCGCACGAGCAGCACGATCAGGGCCAGCGCCGCGAGGGTGAGCACGATCCGCCGCACCATCAACCACCAGGCTCGCGACCGCTTGAGCGGATCGAGTCCGCCACGCCACGATGCCTGGGCGGCCGGTGCGGCGATGGCCGACGTTGGCACGGACTGGACGGCCTCGGAAGGGGGCTGCCGAGGGCCTCGCCCGCCGCGGCCAGAACGCCAGGAAGCAGCCCGCCCAGCCGGGCTGACGGGTGAGCCACCATCCGATTCGGTTGGTTCGTCTGGAGAACGATTCATCGGTTCCGTTGATTCGGATGCGGGTCATTCACCATGTGACGTATCTTAACGCGACTGTCGGCCGCAGACGGCTCCGTGGCCATCGGCTTCGCCCGTCGCCACCCGAAGATGGCGATGGCCAGAGCCACCGTCAGGCTGGCGAGCGCCAGCCAACGCAGGCGGTCAGCCCCTGTCAGTCCGGTGGCCGGCGACGGCGAGGCAGGTGGCACGGCTCGGATGACGGGGGCCGCCAGCACGGCCACGGGTGCCGATTCTGTCTTCACTGGCGGCCGCGGAGAGGACGGCGTCGGTGCAGGGAGCGAAGGGGGTGGAGTGCGAATGACAGGCCGGACGATCAGCTGTGGCGTGCCCCGGGATGCGGCCGTGGGCGCGAGGGCGAGCCGCGTTTCCGCGTGCCGACGGCCTGCCGACAGCGGAGTGGGCTGACCGGCGATGCGGGCAGATGGCTGCCGCCGCTCGAGGCCGCCGAGGAACTCAAGCACGTCTCCTGCATCGCTCTCGGCGAAGGGAGTGCCTGGGTCAAGCGGCTGCCAGATCGCTTCCAAGCGGCCGATGGCGGACGGGAGAGGCTCCGCAGGTGCAGGTGCCCGCACCAGCACACTGCGGGTGCCGGGCAGGACCGTCGCGGCGTCGGGCGTCGGAACCACCTCCGGCTCGGGCAGTGGAACGGGCGTCGGCACCATCTCGTGATGATCCATCAGCGGAGGTACGACGAGCCTGTCGTCATAGCAGGGGCCGCCCAGCGGCAAGGGGATGTTATCGGAAGGACGCGTCTCCCGGTCATCGACCGGCGGCATCTCGCGGACAACGTTGTCCATGCCCGACTCCGTGCCCATCATTCCTTCGCACCCGCAGGCACAGGCGTTGCAGGCATTCAA
>CANHYS010000306.1 GCA_947464585.1 Planctomycetaceae bacterium
CAAGGCTTCGGGCGAGAGCGGCATGGGCTCAGGATATCCGAAAGCCGAAGCCACAGAGCGTCACGGCCCGGCCATCCCCCGGCTTGCGCCGGGGGCTTTTATGCGAGCGCACCACCACGCCCCACACGCGATCCCCCGGCTTGCGCCGGGGGCTTTTATGCGAACGCACCACCACGTCCCACTAAAAGCCCTGAGCGCAAGCGACGGGATGTGCCGAGGCCCGCCACGCGAACCGGCGCCAAGATGCCGATGTTTCGCGTGAAGTCAGTACGTCTTGCCAAGCGCTGCCTGGGCCGCGGCCAGCCGGGCGACCGGCAGGCGGAACGGCGAGCAGCTCACGTAGTCGAGCCCGATGTGGTGGCAGAACAGCACCGAGTGGGGATCGCCGCCGTGCTCGCCGCAGATGCCGAGCTTGATGTCTTTCCGCGTCTTGCGACCACGCTCGACGGCAATCTGCATCAGCTGGCCGACGCCGGTGGCGTCGATCGACGCGAACGGATTCGCCTTGAAGATGCCTTCTTCGGTGTACTTCTGCAGGAACGACCCCATGTCGTCACGGCTCATGCCGAGGCAGGTCTGGGTGAGGTCGTTGGTGCCGAACGAGAAGAACTCGGCCGTCTCCGCGATCTCGTCGGCCGTGAGGGCACCACGCGGGATCTCGATCATCGTGCCCACGAGATACTTGATCTTCTGTCCGGTCTCCTTCTGCACCTGCTCGGCGACCCGGTGCACGATCTCCACCTGGTTGTCGAGTTCCTTCTTGAAGCCGACGAGCGGAATCATGATCTCGGGCTTCACCTTGATGCCGGCCTTCTGCACCTTCGCGGCGGCCTCGAAGACCGCGCGGGCCTGCATCTCCGAGATCTCGGGGTAGCTGACGCCGAGGCGGCAGCCGCGGTGGCCGAGCATCGGGTTGAACTCGTGCAGGGCGTGCACGCGAGCCTTGACCGTCTCGACGGGCATCTTCAGCTTCTTCGCCAGGTCGGCCTGGGCCTTCTCGTCGTGCGGCACGAATTCATGCAGCGGCGGGTCGAGGAAGCGGATCGTGGCCGGTCGGCCATCGAGCGCCTTGAAGATGCCTTCGAAGTCGTCCCGCTGGTAGGGGAGCAACTTGGCGAGTGCCTTGCGGCGGTCGTCCTCGTTCTCGGCGAGAATCATCTCGCGCATCGCGTCGATGCGGTCGCCCTCGAAGAACATGTGCTCGGTCCGCGTCAGGCCGATGCCCTCGGCACCAAAGGCAATCGCGTGACGAACCTGCTCCGGGGTGTCGGCATTCGTCCGGATGCCAAGTTTGCGGTACTTGTCGGCGAGCTTCATGATGAAGTCGTAATACTGGAAGACCTCCGAGTCGGCCGGCTTCATCGTCTTCGCGATCAGCACCTGCTTGAGTTCGCTGTCGGCGGTCTTGATGGCACCGGCGAAGACCTCGCCCGTCGAGCCGTTGATCGAGATCGCATCGCCTTCCTTGAGTTTCTGACCGGCACAGGTGAGCGTGCCCTTCGCGTAGTCGATCTGGACCGCACCGGCACCAGCGACGCAGACCTTGCCCATCTGCCGGGCCACGAGCGCCGCATGGCTCGACACGCCGCCGCGGCTGGTGAGGATGCCCTCGGCGGCGATCATGCCGCGAAGATCCTCGGGGCTCGTCTCGACGCGGGCGAGCACCACCTTGATGCCCTTGTGGGCCAGTTCCTCGGCCTTGGCGGCCGTGAACACCAGCTGGCCGGTGGCGGCACCGGGGCCGGCGGGCAGGCCCGTGGTCAGCAGCCGGGTGCTCTTCTTGGCGGCGGCATAGTCGGCCCGGTCGAAGATCGGGGCCAGGAGCTGCGAAAGCGCGTCGGGATCGGCCGACTGGATCGCGTGCTCGGGCGACATGAGCTTCTGCTTCACCATGTCGTGGGCAATCTTCACGTAGGCCAGGGCCGTCCGCTTGCCGTGCCGCGTCTGCAGCATGTAGAGCTTCTTCTTCTCGACCGTGAACTCGAAGTCCTGGACGTCGCCGAACTTCTTTTCGAGCGTCTGGCGGACCTTCTCCAGCTCCTTGTAGGTGCCGGAGAACATCGCTTCGTGCTTCATCTCGGCCACGGGCTTGGGCGTCCGCACGCCGGCGACGACGTCTTCGCCCTGAGCGTTGACCAGATACTCGCCGTAGAAGGTGTCTTCGCCGGTGGCAGGGTCACGAGTGAAGGCCACGCCAGTCGCGCAGTCGTCGCCCATGTTGCCGAACACCATGCTCTGCACGTTGACGGCAGTGCCCCACTCGTCGGGGATCTTGTACTTGCGGCGGTAGAGGATTGCCCGCTCGTTCATCCAGCTGCCGAAGACGGCGCCAACGGCGCCCATGAGCTGCTCGAACGGATCCTGCGGGAAGCCCTTGCCGGTCCGCTGCTTGATGAGCGTCAGATACCGCTTGATCAGCTCGCGGAGGTGCTCTTCGGTGAGATCGGTGTCGTTGTGGATGCCGAGCTGATGCTTGAGCCCCTCCATCGTCTCCTCGAAGGGATCGTGCTCGTTTTCGTGCCGCTTCTGCACCCCCATCACCACGTCGCCGTACATCTGAATGAAGCGGCGGTAGGAGTCGTAGGCAAACCGGGGATTGCCGGTGGCGGCGGCGAGCCCCTTCACGGTGTCGTCGTTCAGGCCCAGATTCAGGATCGTGTCCATCATGCCCGGCATGCTGTCACGGGCACCGGAACGAACGCTCACAAGCAGGGCGTTCTTGGGGTCGCCGAACTTCTTGCCCGTCTCCTTTTCCATGAGCTTCATGGCGGAGGCGACGTCGTCCTCGAGGCCCTTCGGGAACTTCTTGCCGTGCTTGTAGTAGTCGATGCAGACCTGGGTCGTGATCGTGAAGCCCGGGGGCACCGGCAGGCCGATCTTGGTCATCTGGGCGAGATTGGCCCCCTTGCCGCCAAGCAGGGCCTTCATCGTGCCGTCGCCGTCGCACTTTTTGGCGCCGAAGTAATAGATCATCTTGCCCGGCTTGCCGCTCTGCTTCCCGCTTTTGGTGGACGCATGCTTGGAGGACTTCTTTGCGGGAGTGGTGGCCATGGGCTGATCGAAACCTTTCGTAGCGAGGAAGCGGGTCGTATCGAGGAGGCGAGACCGGTGTTGCGCACCGGGAACCGGAAAAACGCGGCCGGATTGGGCCGTCAAACTCGCCAGAATCTAGTTGCGCGGGCGGGCAGCGTCAACGAGCGAATTACCGGGGCACCCCGCCCGCCCGGGAGGTTAGAATCGTGTTCGGCGATCGTGTGAATCCCCCCCTCCTGTGGCGTTCGTTGCCATGCCGTGCCTCCGCCCGTCGCCTCACCGTTCCACGATGCGTCGCACGCTGCCCCTGCTGGTCTGGTGGGGAGTGTCGTTCTCGTGCGTCCTGACAGCCGTGCGAGCGGCCGAAAAGGCTCCCGACTTCACCCGCGACATCCGCCCGATCCTGTCGCACAATTGCTTTGCCTGCCACGGGCCGGACGAGCACGACCGCCGTGGCGGCCTGCGGCTCGACGACCGCGACGCGGCCACGGCCGAACTCGACAGCGGCAGCCGTGCCATCGTCCCCGGCCGTCCGGACGAGAGCGAACTGATCGCCCGAATCCACGAGACCGACCCCGACACGGTCATGCCGCCACCCGAGAGCAACCACGTGCTCACGGCGGGCCAGAAGGAGACGCTCGCGAAGTGGATCGCCGCCGGCGCCCCCTACTCGCCGCACTGGGCGTATGTGCCGCCGCGCGATCATGCCCCGCCGGCCATCCAGCGGGCCGATTGGCCGATCAACTGGATCGACCGCTTCGTGCTCGGCCGCCTCGAGAGCGAAGGCCTCGAGCCCGCCCACGACGCCGATCCGCTCACGCTGATCCGGCGGCTCACGTTCGATCTCACCGGCCTGCCGCCGACGCCGGCCGAGGTCGACGCCTACCTCGCCGACACTCGGCCCGATAGCTACGTGTTGTTGATAGACAGGCTGCTCGCCTCCCCTCGGCATGCCGAGCGACTGGCCGCCTGGTGGCTCGACCTCGTCCGCTATGCCGACACGGTCGGCTACCACGGCGATCAGGACCACAGCATCTCGCCATATCGCGACTGGGTGATCAAGGCGTTTCTCGACAACGTCCCGTTCGATCGCTTTACCGTGGTGCAGCTCGCGGGCGATCTCGTCGGCCCGGCGGGGAGCGAACACGCCGACGATCCGGTGCTCGCCAGCGCCTACAACCGGCTGCTGCAGACGACCCATGAAGGAGGCCTGCAACTGAGGGAGTATCGTGCGATC